>JAFUTN010000014.1 GCA_017484225.1 Alphaproteobacteria bacterium | reverse complement strand
GCATTTGTTTCAAATCTCATTTACATCAAGCAAAGGAATTATATTTATAACAGGTTCTTCATAAGGGTGAATTTCTTTTATAGCTGAAATTGTTTTGTTTAATTTTTCTTTTAAGCATATAACTTCTACTTTCATTTCCGGTTCTTTACTTATTTTATCGCGTTTACCTATATATGGTTTTGCCCCATCTAACGGACGCCAAGTTCCTGTAACTTCGCTATATGATAAACAAGAATCATAATTTCCTATGTGTCCAGCATCAACTTTTTGCAAAGTTGTTTGTAGTTGTTTCAAATGCGTTTTCGGAATAAAAATTTCTAATTTATATTTTTCCATATTTTGTTCCTTTTCCGGATTATTATAAATTAACACAAAAGAAAATCAATTAGTTTTTCAAAAAAGTCCGATAGATAAAGAAAAATCACTGTTTTCAGTAATCAAACAATCGGATTTTGCGAGATACAACCATAACAACACAAAACCCGCCTGCATTGAGGCGGTTTTTAAAATGGTGCGCTTTGCTTTGCGCTTATCCGACTGAAAAATACGATGATTACAAGCAGTTGGGATACAAGCTCCAGAAAACATTGGAAAATATATAAAAGCATATTGAAAGAAAATTTGTAGTTTTGTATTCTAAACAAAAGTTTTAGGAGATTAATTATGCTTTTTATAAAATCGTTTTTTCAAATTTTCAATCCGCAGATAAATGTGAAATACGTCCAAACAAAAGAGGAAACAGAGAACGGAAAAATTAACCGTAAGTTTATATGTTTTGATAGTAAAAAGGTTGATATTTCAAGCATATTAGCCGCAAAAATATTGGCGAAAAAAATGGGAAAAAAGTTTTTTCCTTTGCTGGAAAATTTATTAAAAAGCGCAAAAAATCAAGAAAAATCAGCACAAATATTAAAAACAAAAGCGTGGGTTTATAAAAAAGCTGTTTGGCACCCTGCGTTAGTTGAAAAATGTACGCACAAAGCTTTATATAAAATGAAAAAAGCCAAAACATTTACGTCTTTTCCGTTGTCGTATAAAGAAATATACAATGATGTTTCAATCGTAGCAATTTTGCACGATATCGGCAGATTATCTGAAGTAGATATTACACAAGGCGCTGTTTGTATGAAACACAGTGGGCTAAACAAAAATCATGCTGCTATAAGCTTTGATATTTTAGAATATGCAAACATTAAACCGGAAATTCTGCTTGCCATAAAATATCACGAGTTCGCCGACGTTGAAGAGGCAAAAAATGATGAAATTTACAAAAGTTTACCAGAAAAAAATAAAACGATAGCACAATTTTATATTCGTTTATTGCAAGACATGGATAAAACCGCCAATTTGTTGGAACGTTCAAAATTCGGTATAAAAAAATGTGCTGAGTTTTTTGATCCGCATTATCTTCAAGATTATGCTCTTACGGATGAATATTTTATAAAGGCAATCAACGGAAATTATCTAAATATCAAGAGCGGACATCTTTTAGATGCGATGATGCGTTTTGTCACATGGACATACAGCATACACTTTATTCAAACAAAAGAAATATTATCTGAAGTTCTAACCAATTTTTTCTGGCAGATGTATCGAGAAGCTATCACTGAGTATGAAAAATCAGATGATAAAGATTCTATGCGATTAGCCAATACATTAGAAAAAATAGTCAAACTTGAAGATTATGCAATTACTGAAAGGATGGGTATGGAAATTAATACAAAAAATCGCACTAAAATAAGAAGAAAAATAGAAAAATTACAACAATTGTCCGATAGTTGATGAAAAATGGTGCTTTTGGGAAATAAAAAATCGGACTTTTTATAAACCAACCCTATCAACACAAAAACCGCCATTAAATAGGCGGTTTTCTAAAATGGTGCCATTAGTAAGAATGTCCCTCGGTGATTAAAATCACCTCGCGACACCTCGTCGGCGGCAAATATTATCTCGCTGCCATCTCGGCTCCGGACTTTCGGATTGCTTCCAGCAATCTCGTCGTAAGTCCGCTTCTTTTACTCCTGATACTAATAATAAAAAAAAGCACCCGAAGGTGCTCTTTTTATTATTGGTGCCATTAGTAAGAATCGGACTTACGACCCCGTCATTACCAATGACGTGCTCTACCACTGAGCTATAATGGCAACGTCTACAACAACCATAATACTTAGTTCAACTATGACGGGGTCTACTCCCCCGCCTTGCCGTCAATCGGCTCGCTTCGGTCACTCTCGTTTCCCTTGCTTGCCGGACGTCTTCGGGCGTTACAGACAAAAATAACAAGAAGTTGTTATTTTTGCTTAGCCGCTACCAATGATGTGCTCTAAAACTAAAGCTATAATGGCAACGTTTACAACACACAAAATACATAATTCTTTTTAAAATGCAATACTATTTTTTCAAAAAGTACAAAATTTATGTAATTTGTTTACTTTTTTACTGTAACTTGTCAAAAAAGGCTTTTTATAGGTGAGAATATGTCCGCAAAAAATTTTGATAAAAAACTGAAAAAAAATTTAGATTTCAATAATATAAACAGAGAACCGGAAGAATCTGAATCTTGGATGTCTAACGGATTACACCGCTTTATAATTGTTTTCAGTATTGCATGGTTTGGTATTGTTGCTGTTTATTTTACTTATTTTTACGGATGGAGTAATCTCTTTTCCATGGTTCCGAACGAATTCAGCGGATTTATGGCTTGCGTTACACTTCCAATGGCTATCATTTGGGTTATTATGGCCTATATTGACCGTGGAAACAGTTTTAAAAACGAAACACGAATGTTGCGTAATTCTCTCAATCAGTTTATTTTTTCCGATGCCAACGGAGATGCCGCTTCTAAAATGATTTCCGATGCCATAAAATCTCAGGTTTCCGAGCTTAAGGATGTTACTCGTGATGCCTGCGCTCAGGCAGACGTTATTAAAAGAGATTTAACCGAGCGTGTTGCGGATTTGCGCCAATTAGTCAGTGCGCTGGATTCTTATTCGGCACAAACAATGCAAGGTCTGAGTGATGAAATAAATAAAATGGTGGAAAGTTTTACGTTGATTGCCGAAAAAGCAGCCACCGCTACGGCTGACTTCAGAGTTAACACCATGCAAATGCGTGATGATTCCGAAAAATTGGTTGATTTGCTGAAACCGATGGTTAATGAAATGGTTACTGCCGCAGAAAGAGTTCAAGAAGTTGTCAACGTTAACAATGCAAACATTGAAAAAGCTCAGTCTCAACTGAAGAACTATTCTGAAACAAGTCAACTTGCAGTAGGAAAAATTATTGAATCTTGGGCTGAAAAAGGTGAAAATTTGGAAAAAACTTTTTTGCGCACCGCCGAAAATTGCGAAGACTTGTTCCGCCGTTTGGATTCCGGTATTTCGCATATAGAAAGCAGTGTCAGTGAGCAAAAAGCCGTTGTTGATAAACAATCGGATATTTTAGATAAGAATACCGTTTATTTGGAGAACAAACTCGGAGAATACGGAAAACTCATCAGTTTGGAAGTTGAAGCCATGGTTGAGCGCTCCGGCACTTTGGAACAAAACTTACAGGTTCAAATGAAGGGTATTCGCTCCGCAGCGGAACAGACTGCCGCAATATTTAAGAATCTCGGAGCAGAAATTGCCGATACTCGCAAAGTTGTTGATTCGGAAGCCTCAATCACCGCCAGCAGCAAAAACAGCACATTGGTCACTCTGGAACAAGAAAAGCAACGCCTGAAAGAATTTTATACTCAAGCAAAAAATGACAATACGGAAATTGAAAATGTTATGTCTGTGTTGGCAAAGCACATCAGCAATATTGAAGGCGGCTTGAATAAAACTTTGTATGATTTCAGAGAAACATCAACCTCTATTGCCGGAAAACTTCAAGAATTTAATGGAAATATTAACGAAAATGTTAATAAGCTTATGACAACGTCAGAGGCAATTTCCACTCAGGGAAAAGTAAATGCCGAATTGCTGACCGAGCAAGATAATTACATGAATCAATCTATGTTAAAGTTAAAACAACTCGCCTCCGGAATCGGTGAACTGAATGCTGATGTTGCAAAGACGACGGATGCCGTAGGCTCTGCCCTTTCTTCTTATGAAAAAAAGCTGTCTGATTTTCGTTCTCAAATAGATTCACACATCAAAACGGTTAATGATAATTATGCTAAAGCAGATGAGCAAATAGCCAAATTTAAGATGGCTAACATTGATGATTTTATGCAAAACTCTTCTGCCGTTATTGCAGAATTGGAAAATTTATCCATAGATATTACCGCTATTTTTAACCGCAAAGGCGATATTGATGACTTATGGAAAAAATATAATGCCGGTGATACGGAAGTGTTTGCCAGATATTTAGCAAAAAACATGACCAAAAAAGAAGTAGAAAAAATCCGCAAGGATTATGAAGAAAAAAGTGATTTCAGATTGATTATCAATAAATATCTTGATGATTTTGACTCTTTGGTCAATTCAGCAAAAAATAACGCTCGCGGCAGTGCTTTGTTAGCCATGCTTTCCGGCTCGGATATCGGTAAAATATATTACATTATTTCTCGCGCTTTGGGAAAAATTAAATAATGCAAAGAAAAAACACTGACAGTTTGGTTTTTATGGCTCCGATGGCCGGCATTACGGACCGGCCGTTTCGCAGCATAATCCACGATTGCGGTGAAGGTAATTTGATTTCGGAAATGGTTGCCGTTAATGCTATTCAGCGTAAAAATCCCAAAAGCTACAAAATTGCTGATGTTCGTCCCGAAAATTATCCGGTTACCGTGCAAATGGTCGGAAATTCTCCCGAATTATTTGCCGAAGCAGCCAAATTTATTTATGAACTCGGTGCCGCTGCTCTTGATATAAATATGGGATGTCCGGTAAAAAAAATCATCAATAACAATTCCGGCTCAGCCTTGATGAAAGACACTTGCCTTGCGGCAAAAATTATTGAGGCTACCGTAAAAGCAACTCCGCTTAAGGTGAGCGTAAAATTCCGCAAAGGTTGGGATAATGAACATGTTAATGCCGTTGATTTTGCCAAAATGTGCGAGCAAAGCGGTGCCTCACGAATCACCATTCACGGACGAACCCGTGCGCAAGGTTACAGCGGTTTTGCGGACTGGAATATTATTGCCGAAGCAAAGTCTGCCGTCAAAATTCCGGTTATCGGCAACGGAGATATTGATTCGGCTAAAAAAGCAAAAGAAATGATGCAAAAATACGGTGTTGACGGTGTTATGGTAGGGCGAGCCCTGCTCGGTAATCCTTGGCTGCTTAATAAAATCCATCATTTTTTGGAAACCGGTGAGGAATTGAAAAATCCGAATACTGCTGATATAAAAGAAATGTTGTTGCGTCATCTTGAACTTTTGGTAGAATACTATGGTGAACGTAACGGCTTGTCTGTTTCTCGCAAGCATATCGGTTGGTATGTTAAGAGTTTGTATGAAGCCAAACGTTTTCGCGAACAATATACAAAGCTTGTTGTTTATGATGAGGCAGTTGATTTGATTAATAATTTTTTTGCAAAGGTAGAAGAATGAAAATTGTTGTCGGCGGTGCAACAAGTGCCGGAAAAAGTATTGTTGCGTATTTGAGTATGGGAAATAACGACATTGTTGTTGTTGACGAAGATGCTTCTACTCTTGATGATGTTGCAAAACTTTATGATGTTCAACCTGTTTTAGGCTCCATATCCAATCCGGACGTTCAGCAAAGTGTCGGTATGAATACTGCCGATATGCTGATTGCCGTCACCGACAGTGATGAGGTCAACCTGATTGCCTGTCAGGTAGCTTATACATTATTTAATGTTCCGAAAAAAATTGCCCGAGTTGATTCTAAATACTTTCTCAATCCGATGTGGAATGCCCTATATAATGAAAAAAGCCTTCCGGTTGATTTAGTGATTACGCCGGATATTGAAATCGGAAAGTATATATTAAACTTGTTTGAGTTTCCGGGATGCTCCGCTGTTTTTCCCTTTGAGAACAACAGTATAAATATTTTTTCTTTTCAGAACAAAAATGCCGAATCACCGTTTACCGGATTTGCCGTCAGCCACATAAACGAAAAATTGGCCGAAGACGGTGCAAAAATTGTTTTAATCGGCAGAGAAAACAAAATTCTTTTAACCGACGGCGAAACTCTTGTTTTGCAAAAAAACGATATGGTATATGTGTGCTGTCCGTCAAAAGCCAATCAAGACATTATGCGCCTGTTCGGTATTGACCATAATCCTTACGAAAATGTTGTTATTTTCGGCGGTAATGCCATATCTTATTATATTGCTTCTTACTTAGAAAAAAATGACAATATCATCAGTTGCAATATTGTGGAAGAAAACTCGCAGAATGCGCAAAAACTTGCCGAATTACTGACAAATTCATCTATTATTACCGGAGAAGCCATGAGTGATGTTATTCTGGAAGAAGCCGGTTTCAATTCTGCCGATATAAGTGTTGCCGTTACCCCTAAAGATAAGGACAATCTTCTTTTGGCGCTGCTGGCGGCCAAAAATAAAGACACTCAGGCTTTATCATTGGTAAATTCAAAAGATTACAAATTATTAACCGGAAACATTCGCAACAACACAATTATTGACTATTCTCTTATCACTATTTCATCTATTTTACGCTACTTGCGAAAGGCCAGAATAGAAGATGCCTATGCTCTGGGACACGGCCTCGGAGAAATTTGGGAAGTGCGCATTGGTGATGACAATACTAACCTGCATAAAAAAATTGCCGATTTACATTTACCGCAAAGCAGCAGCGTCATTGCTTTAATCAGTAAAAAAACAATACTGCCCGTTGTCGCAAATTATGAACTTCAGCCGCAAGACAAGCTTATTGTTTATGTTGATGATAATGATATACGGAAAATTGAAAACCTGTTTTACAAATAATCTGAAATCTTACTAAAGTTATACTTTACTTTTTTTAGTTATACTGCTATGATGAGAAAAACTTATTTTGATGAAAGGATTTGCTATGAGAAATACTACTTTAAATCAATCTGGCCGCAGCATGATTGAAATGCTCGGTGTGTTAGCTATTATCGGCGTTTTGTCTGTCGGAGGTATTGCCGGATATTCTAAGGCTATGGAAAAATTCCGTCAAAACAAAACTATTGATGCCATTACTCACTTGATGGCAAATATTCAGACTACTTATGCAAAACAAACTTCTTATGAAAATTTGGTTAACGATACAGCCATTAAAGCCGGCACGGTTCCTGATGGATTTACTATCAGCGAAACAGATGCAACAATCTCTACTGTTTACGGAGGAACTTTAGATATTACAAATACCGGAGATACCTACAGCATTAAAATTTACAACCTTCCTAAAGAGATTGCCATGGTTCTGGCAACACAAGATTGGAGCGGTAGCGGAAATTTAGTGCAGTTGAAATTGAGCTCGGCAACCAAAGAAGCTGCCGAAAACGGAAATTAACAGTTACTCATAAATATCCCCCGATTTATCGGGGGATACTTGTTTTTATTCAAAAATCCATTCAATCATATTTTCATAGTCATCAGATGTTGCCGCATCTGCTTCCGGTATGGTGTAACGTTTGCGGTAGCAATATCCGTATTCTAAGGAAAAATTTTCATTTTCACACTCGGAGCAATCCGCATCTAATGACAAAGTTTTACATCCTTCCGGAAATTTCTCTGCCGCGGCAATAACATTATTGCTTGCTCCTGCTTTTTCCAATAATTTTAAGCATTTATCCATATCGGTTTTACAAAACACTTTACCGTTCGCACCTAAGGAAAAACCGTTACCTTCTGTGTATTTATCAACCGTCGCAGTATCTTCAACAATCAAATTACCGTTAATTGTAAGAGTATGTTTAAAACCCGCATCATTCATGTGGCCTTGCCATATAATATTTCCGCTCAATGTAGCTCCCACAAAAGCATGCCCTCCCACCTTGTCTAAGATAAGGGTGCCATCTTTCCCTTTAATATCAGTATTGCTATAAAAAAAAGCATCACCTCCAAATGAGGAAAAGCCGTCAATCATAAAACCATTCACGGTAATAATATTGCCATTAGTATCTCTGAATTTATTTCCTTCCCAGTATCCTTGAGCAAAAAAATTTCCGCTCAATGTGGCGTTACCATAATTTTGAGTTGCCGTAATCGTCACGGTTCCGTTGTTGTAGGTATAAGAGCAACCTTCTCCGCAACTTGCCGGTTCTCCGCTGGTGTCAAATCCTGATTGCTTACAAATAAAAGAACTGCTTGCCCATGGTTCAATGGAACAATTTGCGTCTGCTGCATTACTAAAAAACAAACTACCTGATACACTTAGCATCAACACAATTTTTTTCATTATATTTCCTCCAAATTAAACTTTAAAAACAAAAAATCCGCCTCAAAAGACGGTCGGAGAGTTAGCAAATCATGTTGAGAGTAATGATTCTTGCGGTCTTTAGCAACAAATTGCCTGAACATACACCACAAGCTCCCCAACCACATTGGGGAAAATTAAATATCCAAAAAGCATCCGTTTGAAGGATGGCATCTCTCAACAAGAGCTTGCTACAGCTCCGAACCCTTTTTTCGGGTTCTCGGCAAAAAAAATTGCCGTAACAGTAAGATAACAAATAAAAATCTTTTTGCCAAATAAAAAACTCCTTTTTTATCTGACAGTGGGTATTTTTAGCCCGCCAAATAAAAATACCGGTATAAAACCGGTATCATTGTTACTTTATCTTATTAAGATGTTTTATTACACATTTCCGAACGGATTAACGTTTTCCTCACTCGGAGCCGCGCGTAAATCAAATAAATTTAACACCGCAACAGAAATGTAAATTGATGAGTATGTTCCGACAATAATTCCGACAGTTATCACAAAAGCAAAACTGCGCAGTGCTTCACCGCCGAAAACAAGCAAAGCTGCAGATGCCAGCAATGTTGTAATACCGGTCAAAATCGTGCGTGAAAAGATATCATTCACACTTTTATTCAACAAATCGTATTGCGGCATTTTCTTATACTTCGGTAAATTTTCTCTGATACGGTCATAAGTAACAACGGTATCGTTGATTGAATAACCGGCTAAGGTCAAAATAGCAGCAATGGTTGTCAAGCTGAAATCCATGTGAAACATAGACAACAGCCCGACAGTTACGATAACATCATGAAATAATCCGACTAAAGCTCCAACGGCAAATCGCCACTCAAAACGGAACCAAATATACAAACAAATTGCCAGAATAGCAAAAACCGAAGCCAAAACACCGGCAACTTTGAGTTCTTTACCCACCTGAGGTCCGACAGATTCAATTTTTTCAAAAGTAAAGTCATCACTCAGCATTTCCTTAATTTGGTTTACGGCAATTCGTTGACTCTCTTCGTTTGCATTATCAGCTTGAGCTCTAATCATCAGTTCTTCGCTGTTAGTCCCGACAGACTGTAAATTAAGTTCATCCAGTTTAAGAACAGAGAGTTCTTCACGAACTTTTTCTACATCAACCGGACCGTTTTTGCTTTTAACATCTATCAGCACACCGCCGGAAAAGTCAATACCGTAGTTAAAGCCTTTCAATGCAACACTTGCAAATGAGGCTATAACCAGCAAAACAGACAACGCATAAGTCCACTTGCGAACTTTAAGAAAATCTATGCTTGTGTCTTTTATAATCCAACTAAACATTTTCATTATCTTATTCCTTATCAATTAAAGCGGTAATTTTGTCGGTTTTGCTTTAGCCATCCAAGCTTCTACCATTAAGCGTGTAACTGTTATGGATGTAAACATGGATGTTAAAATACCGATAGTTAATGTTACGGCAAAACCGCGAACCGGTCCGCTGCCGAAATAAAACAAAACAGCACCGGCAACCAAAGTAGTCAAGTTTGAATCCACAATGGTTCTGTATGCCTCGGTAAATCCGTAGGTTACGGCATCACGAATAGAACGGCCGTGATTAACTTCTTCACGCATACGTTCAAAAATCAAGATGTTTGCATCAACAGCCATACCGATAGTCAGGATAATACCGGCAATACCAGGCAAAGTAAGCGTTGTTCCGATAATACTCATAACACCGAGCATCAGCGCTAAGTTAAGCAATACGGTAACATCTGTCATGATACCAAACAACCCGTAAGCCATAATCATAAACAATATAACACAAGCCAAACCGATAATGGAAGCAAACACTCCATCATGAATGGAATCGGCACCTAAACCGGCACCGACGGTTCTTTCTTCCAAAACTTCCAACGGAGCAGGTAAAGCACCTGAACGCAGAAGCAAAGCCAAATCATTTGCCGATTTGGTCGTAAAGTTTCCGGTAATGACACCGCTGCCTCCGGTAATGGCACTCTGAATGTTCGGCGCGGAAATAACTTCGTTATCCAAAACAATAGCCAATCTTTCGCCGACATGTGCGCTGGTAACTTCACCGAATTTACGGCCGCCAAGTGTATTGAATCTAAAGCTTACGACAGGTTGTCCTTCTTGGAAAGACACTCTGGCATCCGTTAAATTTTCACCGCCGACAACCGGTTTTCTGATAACCACATATTGTCCACCTTCCAAACCGTTCATAACTTTAGATGTTTTACTGATTTTTCCGCGACGGGCCTGTTCAACCGAAGTTGTTTCATCAACCAAGTGAAAAGACATTTTTGCTGTTTTACCGAGCAAAATTTTAACGCTTTCCGGATTTTGCACACCCGGCAGCTGAACCAAAATTCTGTCAGAACCCTGTCCTTGAATAATCGGTTCTTTTGTTCCCAATTCGTCAATACGGCGACGAACAATCCCGATAGACTGGTCAACAACCTGATATTTGAGTTCGTTAACAGCCTGCTCATTATAATTTATGATAACAAGGTTTTCGCCTTCGGCACCGTCAACAGCTTGCAAACCGGTATCTAATTTGCGCAAAATTTCTTTTGCTTTATCTCTGGCAACAAAATCATCTATTTTTACGCTGACACCGTCTTTTGAAGACTTCAAATTTTGGTAACGGATTTTATGTTCACGCAAAGCTTGGCGAACGGAATCTTCTAATGTTGACATTTTATCTTTTAAAACATCATCCATTTTTACTTGTAACAGCAAGCTTGATCCGCCTTGCAAATCCAAACCTAAATTAACCGGCTGCCACCACTTCGGCAATTTTGTTTTATCCGAAACAACGTTCGGAACGGCAAAAAATATACCTGCCAGACAAATGGCAACAATTATCAATATTCTTTGTAATGATAACTTATACATTTGTTATTCCTTTATTTTTTTGTTTTAGAAACTTTTTTGGTTGTTGTTTTAGCAGCAGATGTCTTTGCTGTTTTCTGCGTTGTTTTTTTAGCTTCAACTTCATTTTTCGGTTCAATAACCGCTAATGTGGCTATAGACATACGGTCAACAACAACTTCCACTTTCTCGGCAATTTCCAAAGTAACGTCAAGACCGCTCAGCTTTGTAACTCTGCCGAAAAGTCCGCCGTTTGTCATAACTCTGTCACCGACTTTAAGATTTTCAACCATTTCCGTATGTGCTTTTATTTTCTTTTGTTGCGGACGAACCAGCAAAAAATAAAAAATAAGCAAAACCAAAGCTAATTGAGTTAAAGCAGTAGCCAAAGACCCGTTTTGCATAACAGGTTCGCTTGCCGCAAACGCATCAGAAATAAACATTTCTTTTTCTCCTAATATTTAATACACTTATTAATATAGGTATATCTATATCATTTTCGCAAGATAAAAAACTAAATTTTCAAGTTATTAACATTATGGTAAATAAGGACGCGGGTTGACAGCCTTTTTTCCCGAACGAACTTCAAAATGAAGCTGAGGTGTAGTAACGCTGCCGGTGCTGCCGACAGTTGCTATTTTTTCTCCGCGTTTAACCTTCTGCCCTTTGCGCACAAATAACTTGTCATTATGAGCATAGGCAGTTATCCAGCCGTCATTATGTTTAATCAAAATCAAATTTCCGAAACCTTTTAATTCATTTCCGGCATAAGCCACCGTCCCCGCATCTGCGGCCTTAACCGTTGCTCCCAAATCGGCCTTGATATTTATGCCGTCATTTTTTCTGCCGCTTCCCAAATTACCAAATCCGGAAATGATGCGTCCTTTTACCGGCCAATCAAATTTTGTTTTACGGTTTTTAGGGGCAACATAGCTGTCCTTTACCGGAGCCGATTGATATACATTATTCGTCTTCGCGGCCGGCTGTGTTATTCCGGTTTGAGATGTTTTTTTCGGTGCCGAATAATTCTTGGCGGAAACGCTTGCCGGAAGCAATAGTTTTTGTCCTACATTCAGGGAATAAGGCGTTTGCAAATGATTTACTTTACTCAAAGTCGTTATGTCTACATTATATTGGCGAGATATACTGTATAAACTCTCTCCTTTTTTAACGATATGATATTGTTTTGTAGGCAAACGAAGACGCTGTCCGACATACAATGTGTAAGGAGCGCGCAGTCCGTTAATGTTAATCAAATCTTTTAGCGGAACTCCATACGAACGAGATATACTGTATAAGGTATCGCCTTTGGATACGGTAACAGAATCGGCGGAACCCCACCAATTTCCGCCGCATGCCGTCAATCCGCAGCAAAGCAGTATTATAAAAACAAATTTTCTCAACTGTGTCTCCAATTGCGGGAAATTTTAGCAATAATTTATTTATTTTTGATTAAAAAACTTTGCAAAAATTTGTTGACTCTGTTTCAATTTATGTTATTATCCGCGCAACTAGGCCAAATGAACGGTTCATTTGGTTGTTAGTTTTGTGTAATAATAACTTTAAGGAAAATGTGATGCCTACAATTAATCAGTTAATTCGTAAATCACGAACACCAAAAGTGAAGAGAAACAAAGTTCCGGCTTTGAAAGCTTGTCCACAAAAACGTGGTGTTTGTACAAGGGTTTATACAACAACCCCTAAAAAACCAAACTCCGCTTTGCGTAAAGTGGCTCGTATTCGTCTTACTAACGGCTTTGAAGTAATCAGCTACATCCCTGGTGAAGGTCACAATCTTCAAGAACACTCAGTGGTGCTGATTAGAGGAGGCCGTGTGAAAGACTTGCCAGGTGTTCGTTACCATATCATTCGCGGTACCCTTGATACTCAAGGCGTATCTAAACGTCGTCAACGCCGTTCTTTATACGGTGCTAAGAGACCTAAATAGGAGAAGAACTAATGTCACGTCGTCATAGTGCTGTAAAAAGAAATGTATTACCTGACGCCAAATTCGGTAATAAGGTAGTTGCGAAATTTATTAACAACGTTATGGAAGATGGTAAGAAAGCAGTTGCCGAAAAAATCGTTTATTCTGCTTTTGATATTATCGCCAGCAAATCTAAACAAGATGCATTAGAAGTGTTCAACACCGCTATAGAAAATGTTAAACCGGTTGTAGAAGTTCGTTCTCGCCGTGTCGGCGGTGCAACATATCAAGTTCCTTGCGAAGTTAGAGCCGATCGTCGTCAAGCTTTGGCTATTCGTTGGATTTTGGATGCCGCAAGAAAGCGCTCCGAAACCACAATGACAGACAGATTAGCCAACGAATTGCTTGATGCTTTTGCCAACAAAGGTTCTGCTATTAAAAAGCGTGAAGATACTCACCGTATGGCTGAAGCAAACAAAGCATTCGCTCATTACAGATATTAATCAATTTAAAATTAAATCTAAAAAGGACTGTATTACAGTCCTTTTTTTATAGTCTTGCAAATTTTTGCCTAATACGTTATAATAGAAATGTAGGCACGACATATGGAGAAATAAATGAGAAAAAATATAGGATTTACATTAGCGGAAATTTTGATTGTAATAGGCGTAATCGGTGTTGTTTCAGCCTTAACATTGCCGGCTTTAAACAATTCAAGAGGTGACAAAGAAACTGTTACAAGAGTTAAAAAAGTTTATTCTAACCTAAACGATGCATATGGTCGTGCAAGAGCTGCACATGGGCCGTTAAAAACATGGCTATTAAATTATAACAATGAAAATCTCGGCTGTGATTATGATAAAGATAGTAAGACTTGTAAAAATGAAGAAGCGTATCATAAAATATATCAGGATAGGACTAAAATAATTCGAGATAGGTTTGCGGAATCATTAAAGGTTACTCAATCTTGTGATTATTCAAACATGAGTGAATGTTAT
>JAFUTN010000013.1 GCA_017484225.1 Alphaproteobacteria bacterium | reverse complement strand
TGCGGGCGTAGAAATGGTAATGCCTGGCGACCACGTAACGATAAGCGTTAAACTTATTACCCCTATCGCTATGGAAGAAGGTTTGCGTTTCGCTATTCGTGAAGGCGGTCACACAGTTGGTGCCGGCGTTGTTTCTAAGATTATTAAATAATCTCGGAAATTTACGGATAAAATTTATACCCCGAAGATTTTTCTTCGGGGTTTTTTGTTTTAGCTTCATAATAAAAATCATTACAGAATAAGAAAAAACTTGATAAGAAGTGACCGGCGTGTTATAAAAATTATCAGAGTGGAAATTTGTGCTCCAAATTCTGCTCTGTTAACCAAAGCGAGGAAATTTCCTCGTTTTTTTGTTTTAATCACTTAAAACCCGCACGATTTATTCCGTATGTTTTCAGCTTAGACAAAAAATATTTTTTTATGAAAAAATACTTGTTTTAAATAATAAAATATGGTAATCTTTTCTCACAATATTATAGATTATATTCCATTATTCAGTTATTAATTGTGGAAGAGAGGTATTTTGTTTTTTAATAAAGCAAGATACATTTCTTCGTTGGTTAAATTGATTACTGAATGAAAGACCCCATAAAAATGCGTCAGCCTAGTCAGCGAAGCGCATACCAAAAAATGAGGACTAAATTAAGTAAAAAACAATTTAATTTATATTAACTATGGCAAAGAAGATTTTTGCTGCTGTCATGATGATAGCAGTTGTATTCAGTGTCGTCGGTTGCAACAGCTCCGACGAGGGTTTTGGAAACGACCCCGTTTCTTATTTAAAGAAGTGGTGGTCAAGTTTGACCCATGGTGTCACCATCAACGGTGACCGTGCCTCTGACGATATGGGCGCCAAGGGCGTCTATACAGTAGGTGAAGACTCTACGGTAACGTACTACTCTCCAAAAATGGACATAGCTATGCAGCTGTCCAAGGAAAACTATAGAATCTCCGCTGACCAGCTGGAGATTCAGGCCGGTTCTCCGAACGTTGTCCGTGAGGACATCAGCGAGGGCATGGTTGTTGCCGAGAGAGACACCCTGTTCTTCGTCTACCCCGACGGCCAGAAGGTAACTCTTCCTATCAAAATTTCATCAGGAATGGTGGAATTCGGAGGCAAGAAGTATTCCTATGGCAGCCTTCGTTACGAATCGGCTTCCTGCAAGCTTCAGAACAGCAAGGCCGGTGCAACCCGCGCCGCTGCTTCTGCTCTTGACAGCACGGCTTACAACACTTTGTATACCGCAACGGTTAACTTCCGTGAGGTCAATGCAAACGACTCGCTGATTACAGTCAATCTGCAGAAGCAGACCAAGCGTTACATAATCTCAACGGCCGGAGTGGACACCATGTATGTTGCCAATGACAAGTATTATCCGGTTTCCGACAGCACCGCTGTGTGGGAATTTGATAAGGTCATCTCTATGACCAATGGTGACTCTACCGTTCTCCACAAGGAGTTTATTCTGCCTTATTCAGTTAAGGGTATAGATCCTTGGGAAAAGTTTGTTGAGAGCTTCTCTTACAATTTCGGAAAGGCAAACGGCTGGACCGGTAACGGAGAAACACAGATAGACCTTGGTTACGCTAATTTGCTTGTCTGGAAGCGTTCAGGCAGCTACTCAGCCATCATTAAGAACGGTGTTGATGCCGACATCGTAACTGATTATAGCACTGCAGATTGCCGCGCCATTTATGACGACGGTGACGTGCGTGCCGAGTTGAAGAATCATGATTTCAACATCACGGAGAATAAAACCTTCGTGGAATTGATGACTTCAAACAAATCCGGTTATGACATGGCTGCTCTGCGCAATCTCATTGATGCAGAGTATGTGGGACACACCCAGAACATTGGTGAGACTGTATACCTCTACAAAAAGAATCATCTGGTGACGAGTCACGATATTGTTGCTACCAACATCAAGGTAGAGGATGAAATCGTCAAATGTGACCTTATCTTCCGCACACATTACAGTGACGGTAAGATTGATTCCGTAAAGGAGGCTCGCAGCTTCCCACGCGAAGCAATTCGCGTGTCGGACTGGGTGGCTTATGAGAAGTATGCTATGCCGTGCATCACGGATACAACTCTCACAAGCACAACAACCGCCATCACCGAGTCTAAGGACGGCTACTGGAGCTGGAAGCGCGTGACGCGTCAAATCTCCAACAAGGTATCTCTCTACGGTTCTACCCAGAATAACATCTGGAAAATATCAGAGCCGATTGAGATTACTTACACCCGTGAGGGTGTCAGCCACACATTTGTCGTGAACTTCTCCGCTAAGGAGACCGGTGCTCAGTGCAATTATGCCGGAGAGGCAAACGGTGTCATCACTTATAATTACAGTGACGAACTCACCATCTCCGTTAATGAGAACACGAAGAGCATCACGGCTCCGGGTAAGATTATCATCAACGGCAAAGAGGTCGTTGGTTATAGCGGTAAGGCTGAGAATCTGATAATCACCCCGACAGATGTAACGGCAACAGTTGCCTATACAACCAAGTACGTTGACGAAACGGAAAGTGTTGATAAAATAACGAAGGTAATACCTGTAGACGTTACCAACGGAACTCCTTGGACCGCCACTGAGAATAATAACAGCCAGACAACCGGCAATGTTACATTCTCTCTGACCGGAACAGAAAAGAAGGTTGATGGCGAGTGGAGCTATGACTATGAGACACGTTTCTTGTCTAACGACGTTGTGCTGAGCACTTCTACGCAGAAGAACACTTGGACGGCTAAGACGCCGAACCACATTGTGTTCAAGCGTGGTGATGTTACTGTTGACTTCGGTGAGATTAAGTTCTCTGCCGCAAAGGTTAACGACAACATTACTCTGCGCAGCAAGGATAAGAATGTTGACACTTATAGCTACAGCTGCACAATGCAGGTTAGCCTTAATAATGATAAGGCTATTGTGAATGGCAATCCTACCGGTACCGATACCGGCACTCTGATTGTGAATAATGCCGTAACAGTGATTGACCACGATGCTCGTAACATGCGTATGAGCATTCTTGATGACGAGGTCATCTGCTATCTTGATTATATCACCATTAAGAGCGACGGCACAGAGGATGTTGAAAAGGCCCAGATGAGTTTCCCGAAGAACGTTGTTTGCGAGAGTGATTTCGTAAAGTATGTTCAGTCGGCTACACAGAACACCGGAAGCGCATCATACAACCTTTCCTCTACATCTGCCGAGGAGACGGGTTTCTGGAAGTACGACCGTGAGGTTTATGCTATCCAGACCACAGCCAACCTTGATTTTGGCACCGTTCAGGTAGAGAACAAGTGGAAGGCCAGCGTTCCCAACAACATTACCTACAATCGTGATGGTAAGAGTTGGAGCTTTGGCAAAATCCAGTTCTCTGCAACCGAAACCGGTTCTACTCTGACCGAAACCGAGTCTAATGACGAGCGCACTGTTTATGCCTACACTGACAACATCAATGTCACTTATGGCGATAACACCGTGAAGTCACAAGCTCCAGGTAAGGTTATTGTTGAGGTAACCGTTGCAAATCGTGAGGCCCAGAACAAGAAGGTGACCGTAACAGACACGGATGTGACTGCTTCTTACGACCATGTCAGAACTTACTCAAACGGTAAGACCACGACTGATCATATCAGCAAGACCATTCCTCTGAGCGTTATTTGCACTACCAACTGGAGTGCAAACGAAAACGTTTATATGGAACAGACTTCAGACCCCACGGTTTCGCTGAACGGAACCGAAAACAAGGTTGATGGCGAGTGGAGCTGGGTTAACCAGACCAGAACCATTAACACAGTGGCAACCCTTGCAAGCTCACGTCAGACCAACTCGTGGACAAGTGTTGTTCCCAACAACATTGTTTGCAATCACGATGGACTGACCGTTGACTTTGGCGAGCTGCAGTTTGCGGTAACAAACCAGAACAGCACTCTGACTATGGCTTCTTCTTCAAACAACGTTTCCGTCTACAACTATACGGATAACATCACAGTTGTCTATGGTGGACACAATATTGCCTCCACCGCCCCCGGTAAGCTGACGATTGAAGTAGCCGTTTCCGGCCACGAGATTCGTAACAAGCATATTGAGGTTAGAGACAATGATGTTTATACCAAGTTGACTTGGGTGACCAAGTACACAGATGGTAGCGAAAAGGAAGAGATCATTGAAAAGTTTTTCAATCTCAACATTGTGAAGTACACCGAGTGGACTTCAACAGAGGAGAACGAAAATCAGAGCACAGGTTCTGCCAGTTACAACATGACTAGCTCAACCAATAAGACCGATGGCGATTGGTCTTATGCTGAGCAAGTATATGATATCCATACCATTGCTACTTTGAGCAAGTCTCAGCAGCAGAACGGCTGGAAGGCAACGATGCCGAACCAGATTGCGTTTAGCCGTGACGGCCAGACTGCAACCTTTGATGTGCTGAGCTTCATTGCCAGTGAAACAGGTGCTTCTACCTCTAAGAAGTCAGACAACCAGTTCACATATACCGACAATATTCAGGTTACCTACGGCGGACACAACTTCAACCGTTCCGCTAACGGCACCATCAATATTGAGGAAAAGTGGACTCCTGATTTCCCGGAGAATTGGGGCAAGTTCAAGAATATGACAACCACCTGCGCTCCTTCTACCGACAACGGCACATACGTTTACACACATTCTCTGAAGTTTGAGAATGGAACGTTGCTGATTGTTGAGGATAACAGCGCTTCTGTGGTTCCGTCGTATGATCCGAACCTGTTTACCAACGATACAAACTCTGCCCTCAATGGTGGAGCTTATCGTCAGGGCACTTGGCACCACACTATAGCATCCGACGAGGGTGACTATATGCTGTGGAAAACCTCAAATGGTAGCTCAATTCGCTCGCTGAATTACATCAGTGCAACTGCCATGAACTGGTATACGCACGACGGTAAGATTACTGTGCATGCACATAACTTTACCTACAATGTAAGCAACGGCGTTTTGACTATCATGAAGGATGGCAACGCTCATGGATCATTCAAAGTAATGAAATAACCAACTTTGAAAATTCTCTATAAAAAAAACAGCGACCTTTCGGTCGCTGTTTTTTTGTTTTTACCTGAAAATGAATCTGCTGCGATTCCCGATTAAGTCGGGAGTGACGGTGAAGCGAGTCCCATGACGAAGCCAAAAACAATAACGTGTCACCCATAAGAAAAGTGAAATTCCACTGGCTAAAGCCAGTGGTTTGCGTTTCTTTCGTGAGTCATCCCTATTTTTTTGCAAAATGCAAAAAAAATTCAAGGGATCTTCAAATTAAAGAAGAAGCGGCACGATGAGTGCTTTAAAAAGCACACGCGCCTTGTTCAAGGAGATTGCGACGGTCGTTTCACTCCCTCGCAATGACGTTTCCTACCTTACGGTCATTCCGAGGAGCGTAGCGACGTGGGAATCCCCGTAAAGATCTTTGTCAGCAAAAAAGTGTGTGTTTTTATGCAGTGCGTAACAATAGACTCCGTTCCTGAAACAGGAGATCTTTACACCCACTCGCTATCGCTCGGGGTTCAAGATGACTGTGTGGTGTTTTCTTCCACTCGGGGTTCAAGATGACAGTGAAATATTAATTTGCTGAGATTATCGGTTATTGCTTCGCAATCCCGATAATGACAGAGAAATGTTTCTGATAATGAATTAGAAAAGGAGCTTGTTTAAAGCTCCTTTTTTGTTGGAAAATATTCTTGATATGTTCGGTGAAAATGATTAATATTTGTGCCGGTAATAAAAATTTGGTTTCGCGGAGCTGAAATGGCAGAAAGTAAATTTATAGAAATTAAAGGTGCTCGTCAGCACAATTTGAAAAACATTGATATAAATATCCCGAAAAATAAGCTTACGGTAATTACCGGACTTTCCGGTTCGGGAAAATCATCATTGGCATTTGACACGATTTATGCGGAAGGCCAGCGCCGATATGTTGAGAGCTTGTCCGTATATGCCCGCCAATTTCTTGATTTAATGAACAAGCCTGATGTTGATTCCATTGAGGGACTTTCGCCGGCTATTTCCATTGAGCAAAAAACAACATCTCATAATCCGCGCTCCACAGTCGGAACGATTACGGAAATATATGATTATATGCGCCTGCTGTGGGCTCGTGCCGGAACTCCTTATTCTCCGGTCACGGGGTTGCCGATTGAGGCGCAAACAGTTTCGCAAATGGTGGATAAAATTTTGGCCATGCCAATGGGTAGCAAAATAATTTTGCTTTCACCGATTGCTCGCGGCAAAAAAGGTGAATTTAAAAAAGAATTTGCCGAGTTGCAAAAAAAAGGTTTCCAGCGTTTGGATATTGACGGGCAAATATATAGCATAGATGAGCTGCCGGCTTTAGATAAAAATAAAAAGCACGATATTGAAGTTGTTGTTGATCGTGTGATTGTGAAAGATGGGATAATTGAACGTTTGACACAGTCTGTAGAAACGGCTCTTAAATTAAGTGACGGTCTTTTGTATGTTGAACAAATGGAAAACCAAAAACGAACAACATTTTCTTCAAAATTTGCTTGTCCGGTTTCCGGTTTTACGATTGAAGAAATTGAGCCGCGCCTGTTTTCTTTTAATAACCCGCAGGGAGCGTGTCCGCATTGCGGAGGGTTGGGCGCAAGTTTATATATGGATCCGGAGTTGGTTGTTCCTAATGAAAATTTAAGCCTGCAACAAGGTGCAATAGCTCCGTGGTCAATCAGTTCTCACTCTATGTTTTATCGTCAAACATTGGATTCTTTGTGTCAATATCTGGATATTTCCAATAAAACTCCATGGAAAGATTTGCCGGAATATGCTCAAGAAACAATTTTATATGGTTCGGGAAATAAATGTGTTCCGATGGTTTATTCCAAGTGGGTAAGCGATAAACCGTTTGAAGGTGTTATTCCTAATATGGAACGCCGATTTTTAGAAACAGATTCGGCGGCAACGCGCGAGGAACTAGCCCATTATCAATCGGCGGCACCGTGTGAAGTTTGTCACGGAAAACGGTTGAAAGCCGAAGCACTTGCTGTGAAAATTTGCGGCAAAGATATTATGGAAACATCCGATTTATCGGTTAAAAAAGCATTACAGTGGTTTTCTGAGGTAGAAAAACAGCTTACGCCGCAAAAACAGGCAATAGCTCATAAAATTTTGAAAGAGATTATTGACAGATTGCAATTCTTAAATAATGTAGGACTTGATTATTTAACATTGTCTCGTCAATCCGGTTCTCTTTCCGGCGGAGAGGCTCAGCGGATTCGCCTTGCTTCACAAATCGGATCCGGTTTGACCGGTGTCATGTATGTTTTAGATGAACCGTCAATCGGCTTACATCAACGTGATAATGATAAACTGCTGGCAACACTTAATCGTTTGCGAGATATCGGAAATACGGTGATAGTTGTAGAACATGACGAAGATGCCATGCGAGCCGCAGACTACTTGATTGATATGGGGCCTCTTGCCGGCAGTGAAGGCGGAAAGGTAATGGCAGCCGGCACGGTTTCCGAAGTATTGGAAAATAAAAATTCGCTGACCGCACAATATTTGAACGGCACAAAATATATAGCCGTTCCTCCGATTCGCCGCAAGGGTAACGGAAAATTTTTGGAGCTTACCGGAGCCAGAGTTCATAATTTAAAAAATGTTGATGTAAAAATACCGCTTGGAACGTTTACCTGTGTAACCGGCGTTTCCGGCGGCGGAAAATCGTCACTGATTTTGGAGACTTTGTTTAAGGCTGTTAACCGTGAATTGAACGGAAGCAGGATTCCTGCAGGACCGTATGATAAAATTATCGGACTTAATAATATAGATAAAGTGATAGATATAGACCAATCGCCAATCGGACGCACACCGCGCTCAAATCCGGCAACATATACCGGAGTATTCACCAATATTCGTGATTGGTTTGCCAACTTGCCGGAGGCAAAAGCCCGCGGATACACATCCGGACGTTTTTCCTTCAATGTTGCCGGCGGACGTTGTGAGGCCTGTAAAGGCGACGGAGTAATGAAAATTGAGATGAATTTTCTGCCGGATGTTTATGTCCCTTGTGATGTGTGCCATGGCACTCGTTTCAATCGTGAAACACTTGAAGTTAAATTTAAGGACAAATCCATTGCCGATGTTTTGGATATGACCATAGATGATGCGTATCACTTTTTCGCTAATATTCCGGCTATTAAAAATAAATTGGATTTACTTCGCCGTGTCGGATTGGGGTATGTAAAACTCGGACAGCCGGCTCCGACTCTTTCCGGAGGAGAGGCTCAGCGTATTAAACTTTCTAAGGAATTGACCAAAAAGGCAACCGGAAAAACTTTGTATATTTTAGATGAACCGACAACGGGATTGCATTTTGAGGATATAAAAAAATTATTGGAAGTTTTGCAAATGTTGGTAGAACAAGGCAACACGGTGATCGTTATTGAACATAATTTGGATGTTATAAAAGTTGCCGATTACATTATAGATATTGGACCTGAAGGCGGTGAAGGCGGAGGTAAAATTATTGCAAAAGGAACGCCGGAAGAAGTGGTAAAAAGCAAAATCAGCTATACCGGAAAATATTTAAAAGGCAAATTGGGGTAAAATGCTTTGTAAAAAGCATATACCCCGACATATTTAAGACTTGCATTTTTTGCACTTTTTTATATGCTTTAGATATGATGACTGAGCAAAAAATATTACTTCTTTCGTGCTGCGCACCATGTTCTTGCGCCGTAATAAAAACACTGGCCGAGCAAAAAAAAGACTTTGCCGTGGTGTTTTATAATCCCAATATCCGCCCATTTGCGGAATATATTAAACGTCGTGATGAAAATAAACGTGTATGTGAGTTTTACGGTGTTCCGTTTGTGGAGTTGGAGTATGACAATGAACGTTGGTGCGAACTGACACTGGGATTGGAAAATGAACCTGAACGCGGAAAAAGATGCTCGCTATGTTTTTATATGCGCTTAAAAAGAGTGATGAATTATGCTAAAGAAAACGGATTCACGGCAGTGGCTTCGGTGTTGGGTGTTTCGCGTTGGAAAAATTTGGCTCAGGTGAATGATGCCGCATATAAAGCATCGGCAGAAACCTTTATGCCGTATCTTGAAATAGAGGGACGTAAAGGCGGAATGCAGGAGCTTCGCGCCTCTCTGATTAAAGAATTGAATTTATATAACCAAACATATTGCGGTTGCAAACCGCAAACAGCAAAGGAGAAAGAGTGATGGAAAAAATTATTCCGAATAAACTGCAAAAAGGTGATAAAATTATGGTTGTTGCACCATCTCGCGGATTAAAATTAATCGGCGCGGATTGCCGCAAAATTGCTGAAGAACGCTTTGCCGAAATGGGACTAAAATTGGAATTTGCCCCCAATACTAATGATGAAAACTGGAATATAGCCGGTTCAACCGAACCGCAAAAACGTGCCGACGATATAATGTTTGCGTTTAAAGATAAATCAGTAAAAGCAATTTTTACGGTTATCGGAGGATTTAATTCAAACCAGATTATTTCACTTTTGGATTATGATATCATAAAGCAAAATCCGAAAATTATATGTGGCTTTTCTGATGTTACGGCACTGTTCAATGCCATCCGTGCCAAAACCGGAATGGAAGTTTATTATGGTCCGCATTACAGCTCACTCGGAATGAAAAAAGGTTCTGAATACACACTTGAATATTTGCAAAAAATTCTTTTTTCCGATACTGAATTTGAAGTAAAAGCCTCAACCGAGTGGAGCGATGATTTGTGGTTTTTAGATCAGGAAAAAAGAGAATTTATTAAAAATGACGGGTGGTGGAATATTCGTTCCGGCTCGGCAGAAGGAACGATTGAAGGCGGTAATTTATGCACATTCAATCTGCTTTTGGGAACAGATTTCCGTCCGACATTTAAACCGGACACAATTTTATTTATTGAAGATGATGAAGAAACAAATTTGGCTCATTTTGATCGCAATTTGCAAGCTATTTGCCATCAACCGGATTTTAAAAATGTTATAGCCCTTGTTATCGGCAGATTTCAAAAGAAATCCGAAATGACACGCGAAAAACTGGAGTTCATCATAAATAATAAGCCGGAACTGAAAAATATTCCGATTATTGCCAATGTTGACTTTGGGCATACAACTCCGATTTTAACGATTCCTTTAGGAGGGTATGCTAAACTGCATGAAGGAAAGATAAGTTTTATAAAATAAGGAAAAAAATATGGCTTGGGTTGCATTTTTTATTTTATCTGCGATTGCCGGCTACTGGCTTTACGGTAAAAAATTAGAAAATGTGTGGGGTGCTGATATTTATCGCTCAACAAATTTTGATACGGGTGAAGAAAACTATTCTCATGTAGGTATGCGATATTTGCAAATTGCATATTTTCTGGCAACTCTGAGTTTTGAAACGATTCTATCGGTGACAATCGGATATTTGTATGGAATAACTTATGTTGCATGGTGTGTCTTCGGGGCAATGTTTTTGGGCGGTGTTTTAAGCTATTACTGCGGAATGTTTTCTGTTCGCAACAGCGGAAAAACAATTATTTATGCATATCGGCAAAACTTCGGAGCATTTTGCCATTATCTTATTGTCGCTGTTGTTTTGGCCGGTATCGTGCTTTTGATGAGTGCGACAGCCTCGGAATTTATAAACATTAACAATAGCACTTTTAATGTTCCCATAAAAATAATTGCCGTGTATGGTGTTCTTGCCTGCATGATTGCCTGTTGTTGTTCCAACCGGCAGTTTGCGGTTATTTACGGCGGAGTAGGAATTTTTGCTATCGGTCTGCTTATATACATAGTATTTTTCTCGTTGAAGTATGTCGGAAGTATAGATTATTCCCAAGTTAAGCTGAACTTCAGCGGATTCAAACGAGCATATCCGATGGTAATGTTTTTGTGTTCCATCGGAACAATAAATTGCCTGCAAGGTCTGCAAAGCTCCTTATTTTCTCCTTTGCTGAAAAACGAAAAAATGGGTAAATCCGTATTTTTCGGCGGCATAATGTTGCAATCTGTTTTCATAGTGTTGCTCAGTGCTGCGGTGCAAGCATGGAATCCTTCGCTTGCCGAATATAACAAAGTCATTATATCGTCACGAACATGGTTTACCGTATTGCAAAATTTATTATATAACGGCGGAGGCAGTTTCGGGGTATTGATGTTGTTTTGTTTGTTTGTGGCTTTGCTTTTTTCTTTTTGCGGAAGTCTGGTTCGGGTTGCCCGCAATTTGATTGCTGATACATCAATCGGTTTTAACTACACTGTTAATTGCTTTTTAGCCATATTTTTGACAATGCCTCCGGCTCTTATTTTATCCAAATACAAAATTCCGGCAGCTTACTTAACTTTGGTGGCTCAAGGCATATTGGTTTTATGTTTTATTGCTGTTTTGGCTGATTTTATAAAAAATAAACGCCGTCTGAATACCGTGCTTTTCCCTCTGTATTTTGTGTTGGGTGCGGACGTATTTTATGCCGGAAAAATGTTGGCCAAATTTTCTGAAACAGTATGCTATTCTCTGGGTATCGGTATTACTTTTGTCTTATTTGCCGTGCATTGGTATATTTTGCATCGCAAGGGGATTAATAAATGGATTGGTTTGGCTGTAAAAGCAAGTGCAGTGCGCCAAAAAAATGCTTTAGGCATGATTCGCCGTGACTGGCAAAATCATCAGCAAAAAAACAGTAGCGAAGGTGTGGTTACTGTTAGCGAAAAAACAAAAACATCACCGGAGAAAAAGCAAACAAAGCCTGAAAAAGAGGAACTGAAATCGGAAAGTAAAAATGTATTTGACGAGATTAACGATATTCTGGATGAACCTGCAGCAGAAGAAGAAAAATCATCCGACGATATTTTTGTTTTTGACAATGTTGTGATTCAAGATAACAGTCCGGAAAAAGCCAAGAAAAAACGCAAAAAAAAGAAAAAGGCCGCATCTGCACCGGCAGAAAGTTAAACCGTGACATTGAAGAATAAAAATCGTTTTTCCCAAAGATGAGTGTTTACAGTTGTGTCTTATAAAGTGCGGCATAAGTTCCGCCTGCATTAACAAGGTCGTCATGTTTGCCGATTTCCACAACTTCGCCATTATTAATGACGGCAATACAATCTGCATTGCGCACGGTAGATAAACGGTGAGCAATCACTATAACGGTGCGATTTTTCATTAAATTGTCAATAGCTTGTTGGACAACGGCTTCCGATTTATTATCCAATGCCGAAGTTGCTTCATCTAAAATCAAAATAGGTGCATTTTTGATAAAAGCTCTGGCAATGGCTATACGTTGGCGCTGACCTCCCGAAAGCATAACGCCTCTTTCTCCTATTTGTGTATCAAGACCGTTGTCTAATGTGGATAAAAATTCTTCCAGACAAGCACCTTTCAGAGCATTGTCCAAAGTTGTATTATCTACATCTTTATTGCCGAATAAAATATTTTCCCTGATTGTTCCGCTGAACAAAAAATTATCTTGAAACACAATAGCGATATTTTCACGCAGACTATCCAAATTAATGTCGCGAATATCTTTTCCGTCCACCGTGATTGAGCCGGATTTAACATCATAAAAACGCGGCAGCAGCGACGTTACCGTAGTTTTTCCGCCGCCGGAATTTCCAACAAGCGCGAATGTTTGACCGGCTTTGATATCTAAATTAACGTTTTTCAACACCGGTTTTCCGTCAACATACTCAAAACAAACATTTTTGTATTGAATATTGCCCTGACAATCGGTAAGTTTCGGGGCATTTTCATCATTCCTGATTGCCGGAATGTGCTGCAATTTTTCAAAAACACGCTCAACCGACATCAGGGACATAATCACACTGTTATAATTTGCCGCAATGCTTTTTAACGGATTATAAAGCATAACAAGGGAAGTTATGAATGAAGCAAAGTTACCGGCTGTTATTTGGTGCGTAACAATCAGATAGCTTCCATACCAAATCACAAAAGCAATGCCGAAAGATGAAATAACGTGCATCACCGGAGATATAATACCGGTTTTAACTACCATCTGAATATGAAGGTTGAATAAATTATTGATGGCAGCGATAAAGCGCTTGCGGCAATATCCGAATAAATTATAAGCCGTAATAACACGATTTCCGTTAAAAACTTCATTGTATCTGTTCAGTAAAGAAGCCAAGGCATTGGCATCGGCAGAAACAATGGAACCCAAACGTTTTTTTACCTTAGTTAAAGGCAGCAACGCACCAAACATAACAATAATGGCGACAATAGCTAACTGCCAAGAATTGTATAATAAAACGGCTATCAGGGATATAGACGAGAAAAGTCTGGTGGTGAACACTCGCATACTGTTCAACAAACCGCTGCACGAGCTGTCGGCATCATTATGATAACGGAAGATAATTTCTCCGGAATTGCCGGAATCAAAAACCGCAGCTTCGGAACGTTGCAATTTACAAAATAAATCGTATTTAATTGTTAAAGCGATTTTACTGCCGACCCAAGTATTCATATATGTTGCCAAATAAGTAAAAAGTGCTTGTAAAATGCTGAATATGATAATCATTAAAGGAATATACATCGTCCAGCCGCTCTGCTTTTCAACCAGAACAACATCCATGAACGGCTTAAGCGACCAAGCAATAACCGCATCCATAGAGCCGACCGGAATTGTAATCAAAACAGCCAGCAAAGTCCGCGCCCAATATGGCTTGAAATACGGAAATATCAAGGCATAGTTTTTGAAAGTATAAGTGGATGCCAGTTTTTGCTTTATTTTGTTGCGCAACAAATACAGCCCGAAAATCAGCAGTATCGGCAACATAATTGTCGCCGCTAACAAAGGAAGCAAAAATTCCGGTTTTTTAATATTACACTTATCACAAATCGTTATATCGGCACTACCGGCAGAAGAAAAAATAGTATTATCGGAAGATGAATTTAAGATGTGCGAGTTATCACCGTTGATTTCAATGTCGGAAATGTGTTTTCCGCTGACATAAATATCGGAAATTGTTGCAGTTCCGCTGTAATTGGAATAGGTTATGACAATTTTTTCAATGTTTGATTTTCTGAATGAAAATTGCAAAAGTTCCGGTTCCGGTTTTAAGAGGATACGGACATTTTTATCAGAATGGTTTGTATCATCAGAAAAAGCGGCAACAAAAATATCCGCATTGCCGTTTCCCGAGGCAAAAAAAGAAATATTTGTCGGTTCAACCAAAAAATACGGGGCAATGCACAACAAAGCAGTTGTCAAAGCAAGAAAAACAAATACATACAATTTTTTCAATTCAGACATTCCATAGTCCTTTAAAACTCATACAAGGACAATATAATATTTTTTTTTAACGCACAACCACTAAAATAATACTTTACCCAAAATTAAAAAGAAATTAACATATTAGCGATAATATTCGGCATAAATTACTGCGTTGGAGTAGCAAAATGGCAAGAATTAACGATAAATACTTTTCAGATTACTATATCACGCCGGAAAAACAGCTTTTTGTTCCGGATCCGAATACTGAGTATGGCTTGATGCCTTATGAGGCCGAAGATTTTGAAGAGTTTTTTTCATTGTTGGAAAGAACATATAACGGTCGCTCAAGTTATTCCGTGATATATGAAGGATATTTTTTCCGCGTGGAAAAAAGTCAGTCTATGTATGGCTCAATGTATTGTATGCGTAAAATGCCGAAAGAAGTGCCGGATTTGAGTAAATTAGGTTATTCTCCTGCGCTGGTTCAATATTTGGCTACTCTCGGAAGTGCATCAGGATTGTTGTTGTGGGGAGGGGCTACCGGTTCCGGTAAAACAACGGCAATTTCCAGCTTACTTAAAGAATATATTGTGCGTAACGGCGGTTTTGCCTATACGATTGAAGACCCGTCCGAGATGCCTTTGGATGGAGAATATCAATCAATTAACGGAACATACGGAATGTGCAAGCAAACTCAACCTGTTGATGATGATTGGGGTGCTTCTTTGCGCTCTGCCTTGCGTTCGCGTCCTCGCTATATTTTGGTTGGAGAGATAAGAACTCCGGAGGCAGCCAGCGAATGTTTGCGTGCAGCAACGTCGGGACACTTGGTGCTGTCAACCATTCACGCAAATAATGTGGCTGATGCCATTGATGCAATCATCAAACATGCTTCGGCAACTGAGATGAGCGAAGATTTGGCTTTTGACTTGTTATCCCGCGGCTTACTGGGAGTAGTGCATCAAAATTTAATCGGTATAAACCGCAGCCGTCGTCCGGTTGTGCAATATTTGTTTGCTAATCCGGATACAACGAAAGGTGACCAAACCAGAAGCATTATTAAGAGTGGAAAGATTAACTTGGCGACAACCATAGAAATGCAGATGCTTCGTTTGGCGCAAGGACGACCATTGTTTGAGAACCCGAAAAACAATGATAATTTTGATGAAAAAGTAATCTAGTGATTGTTTATGACAATTTTCGCCAGTTGCTTATTGTATGCGGAAATCAGCAATTCATTTCCCGAACTCAACACAAATTCTCTTATTCCGTTAGAAAGTTTGCCATGCACATACTTGCCTTGAGCATCAACTGAATAAGATGCAAGAGATTTGCCCAAATTGCGTGGATAATATTGAGAATTTACATTATTTGTTTCCATTTTATCTTTAAGTCTGTCAAACAAATTTTTTTGCAACAAATCGTATTGTTTTTGCACTGTTTCTTTAGAATTGTAAGACGGTTGAGGAATGCTTATCAGTGCTTCAAGCGGATTTGTTTCACCGTATTTTTGGGCAATACGTGATGATTCCAGCAAAAATTGCGTAACATTGGCTTTTTCTTCCACAATCATCATGTTATTCGGAGCATATTGCAAACGAACTTCCGGCTTCTTTTCCGGCACTGCTTCTTTGGCTGTAGGTTCCGGTTTAATGAGCGGAGTTCCGTCAGATGTTTTCCCTTGGCGCAAATTGCGGATTTTTTCCAAATCGTCGCTTCCGGTGTCTTCTTTAACCGTATTGTTTTCTGTCGCCTGAGGTTCAACCGGAGTTTGAACCGGTTTTGCTTCCGGTGCTTCGGCAGAGGTTTGCGCATATTCAGCGGTTGCAACTTGAACAGAGGACTGAACCTGATTTTTCTTCTCCGGTTCAATATTTGTGACTTTAACCTGCTTAATAAACAAATCATCTTCCGGATAATTATTTCTACTTTCGGAAAGTGTCGGTTGCTGATGAATTTTCCCCGCATTTATTCTTTTTTGAATAACATACTTACTTTCGGAAAGTGTCGGTTGCTGATGAATTTCCCCCGCATCCATTCTTTTTTGAATAATATCTTTATTTTTCAAAGGGGCTTTTTTTGTTTCAGATGAAACTTCTTCCTGATGCACTCCGGACTGTGCCTCATCAAATTTTTTTTGTAAAGAGGCTAATGAGTTTATAACTTTGCCCAAAAAACCGTAAGCGGCTTTTTTAGCATCTTTTTTCACCTTATCAAGTTTAGAATCATCTGACATCATAACCTCCGCTGAAAACAATTTACTTATTCGGAGACACCACCAAAGTCATTTGTCTGCCTTCAAGCTTGATTTCGGAATCAACTTTAACCGCTGCTCCCAAATCGTCTATAATTCTGAGCAATACTTCTTTCCCCAAGTTATTAGCACTCAATTCACGCCCTTTAAAGCGCATGGTAAACTTCACTTTGTTGCCCTGTTCCAAAAATTTTTTTGCCTGTTTAATTTTAACATCATAGTCATGTGTTTCAATCATAGGGCGCAGTTTCAGCTCTTTAATCTCCACCACTTTTTGATTTTTTTTGGCTTCGTTTTTGCGTTTTTGCTGTTCATAACGATACTTCCCGAAATCCAAAACTTTGCATACCGGAGGGTTTGCCTGCGGAGAGATTTCAATCAAATCAAGTCCGTATTCTTCCGCAATTTGCAAGGCTTCATTTAATGAAACTATGCCTCTGTTTTCGTTATCACCATCAATAAGTCTTACTTGTTTGGCTTTTATATCGCCATTAATACGCGGCCCGTCTTCATTTCGTACTGGCGTATTGTTATTATCTGCAGCTATTTTCGCCTCCATAAACAGTTAAAATCATTATGTATAATACAAAACATTACGATATTATCAAGCAAAAATTTAAGAAAAAGTATATGAACTGCTTTATTTTTATTAAAAATCTTTACATTTTTTAAGAGTTTTGCTAAACTTGTTTCCGGAGTGCGGAAGAAACGCACTTTAGGGCGTAGCAACCCTGAATTAAAGCGGTCGCAGATATGCGATATGAAGGTTTTTACCGATAATTCGTTCATAAAAATTGAGCGGATGTCGGTGCAATAAGGCTTTAGAGCGCGAAAACGCCGAGCCGTTTGCTTTAATACGGTTTGCTAACATCCGCCCACCAACTTTGGTGGCTTTTTTATTAACTTTTTTAAACTTTGAGAAAGGATGTTCGCAATGATTTTTATAAAATTTTTTGTTTTGATTTTTGTTGTTATGTTCACGCGTCAGGTGAGTGCAAATGTTTATAGCGGCACTTGCGGTGAAGAATGCAGTTGGAGTGTTTCTGACGGCACCTTAAAAATTATCGGAACAATTCAAAATTACGGTGACGGTGGCAAAACACCGTGGCGTATATTAGAGAGAGACAATGGTGTGAAAATTAAAAATATTGATGCGTCGGAAGTGACCGGTTTGGGAAAGTGTTCCTTTGAAGATTTAGCACACGTTACCGGTGTTGTTTTGCCGAGAGACATCACTAATATCCCGCCGGAAGCCTTTCGTTTTTGTGCAAGTTTAGAAAATTTAGAATTACCGGAAAATATTTCAAGTGTCGGTTATGCGGCATTTACAAAAATGTATAATCTGAAAAGCATTACTATTCCGGATTCTGCGGTGTTTAATTATTCTGATGTTTTTGAAGAAACATCCGGAATAACAACTGTGTATTGCAAAGGCGATATTGAAACTTGTCGGGCAAATTTGGAAATCACCGGAATTGCTGATTCGGTAACAATTTTAACGGCTCCGGAAACGCAATGCAACGGTGCCAACTACTATTGGAGCGGCAATGCTTGCAATAAGCGCCCGACAGACGGCAGGATGATTGATTGTGCGGACGGCTGGTATGTGACAAACTTTGATACTTGTGCAATCGTTAAAAAACGCTACACCTTGCCGGAAGCAGATGCGGCAACATCAAACGACAATGAAAACACGATTGAGTGGATTTTTGAGTAAAACACCGGTGAAGTTTCGGAAGATTAAGCTTTTTCCAACTCTTCGGCTTTAAGCTGAATTTCCAGCCACTTATTTTCTTTTTCCTCCAAACTTTGTTTATTGGCGGCAAGTTTTTGTGTCAATTCATCAAATTTTTGCGGATCGTCGGTATAAAGATTTGCATTGCCTAAAGCGATTTCTATTGCCTTGTTTTCGGCTTCCAGTTTTTCAATTTCTTTCGGGAGATTCTCCAGCATATATTTTTCGTTAAAGCTCAATTTTGCCGTTTTGTTTTTTTGTTTGCTCTCGCTTTTCTCTGCTTCTTTTCTGACGATTTTTTTATCCTGATTTTTTTGCGGTTGATTTTTCAGTTTTTCCAGTAATTCCGAATATGTGCCGACGTGTTCAAAAATAGTTCCGTCACCTTTCATGTATAGCAATGACGTGGCAACCTTGTCCATAAAATCGCGATCGTGACTGACAATCAGGACAGTTCCGGCATAGTCTCCCAATACCTCCTGCAACAAGTCAAGAGTATCCATATCCAAATCGTTTGTCGGTTCGTCTAAAACCAAAAAGTTGGATTCGCGCGCTAATGCCACTGCCAACATTAAACGGTTTTTTTCGCCGCCGGACAGAGCTGCAACCGGCATTTGTGCCTGCTCCGGTTTAAATAAAAAGTCTTTAAGATATGCCACAACATGACGGAAATGTCCGCGCACCCAAATGTGGTCCCCCTCATTGCACAGAGTTTTCCATAAAGTTTTTTTCGGATCAAGAGTTATTCTGTTTTGGTCAAAATAGGCTTCTTCCAGATTTTTGCCGATACGGATAAATCCGGAATCCGGTTCCAGTCTTTTAGTCAATAATTTTATCAAGGTTGTTTTACCGGAACCGTTCGGACCGACAATTCCGAGTTTGTGTCCGCGTAAAACACGCAGTGAGAAATCTTTTACAATCTCTTTTTCACCGAAAGTTTTGTATACATGCTTGGCTTCAATCACCATTTTGGAGCGCAATTCTGCCGTTTCTATTTCCAAATTTACCGAGCCGATTTGTTTAATTTGTTCTCTGCGTTCTTGTCTGAGTTGCTGCAATCTGCGCAAACGTCCCATATTGCGTTTGCGCCGTGCCGTAACTCCTTTATGCAGCCATTCGGTTTCTTCTTCAATTTTTTTATTTAAGGCTTTTTGCTCAATAATTTCTTGTTCAATACATTGGTCTTGCCACTCCTCAAAAAAAGCAAAACCTTTATTATTTCGGCGTAAAACCCCTCTATCCAACCAGAAAGTTGTTTTGGAAACATGGTTTAAAAACGCACGGTCGTGGCTGATAACAATCAACGCTCCGGAAAAACTTTGCAGACTGCTTTCAAGTTTTTCTATTGTTGCGATATCCAAATGGTTTGTCGGTTCGTCCAACAATAATATATCAGGTTCGGAAATCAGCACCCGCGCCAGTGCGGCTTTACGACATTCACCGCCGGAAGCCTGTTTGGGGTTTTGTTTTTCGTTGATTTGAAAATATTCAATCATCATATCAGCCATATATGTCAAATCTTTATCCGATTTCGGCAGTCCGGCTTCCACAACTTCTCGCAAAGTATTAAAACCGTCAAAATTCGGCTCTTGCGGCATATATCCTACCTTAATCCCCGGTTGCACAAAAAATTCACCTTCATCAGGTTCAATATCACGTGCTATAACTTTTAAAAGGGTAGATTTTCCCGAGCCGTTGCGCCCGACCAAGCATATTTTATCGCCGCGGTTTATATACAAATCAACATCCGTGAACAGCGGATTTAAGCCAAAACTTAATTTTGCATTTTTTATAGTGTATATAGGTGCTTCGGTTACCATCTTTCTGCCTTTCAACTTACGGCGAACAATAACAGCGATTGCCGGATAAATCAAGCGTAAATTTATGCAACGTATGATTGACTTTTCCATAAAATAATATATAATTGTCTCTGCAAATAGGAGGAATGAAATGAAACTGATTAATACTTTTACTTTTGCCGCCGTGCTGATGTTTTCTGCTTCGGCAATGGCGCAAAACATTCAATACGGCTACAATGCACGCGGTGAATATGTGCCGGTTGAAATTGACAATCAACGTGTGGAATACGGTTACAATGCCCGCGGCGACTATGTCCCGACTTCTATAGGTAACAAAAATATAGATTACGGATACAACGCTCGTGGTGATTATGTTGCCAAATCTATCGGTGATGACGATATTGACTATGGTTATAATGCCCGCGGCGACTATGTCCCGACATCAGTAGGTAATAGGGATATAGAATACGGTTATAATGCTCGTGGTGATTATGTACCGACATCTGTCGGCGGGGATAATATTAATTACGGCTATAATCCGCGCGGCGATTACGTGCCTGTCGGAATCGGCAGATAAGTTCTTCTCCCACTCATCACGTTTAAAACAAAAAAAGCACATGACGTGCTTTTTTTTGTTTTAATGGCGGATAGAGTGAGATTGGCTGCGCCTCTGCGTCGGATATGCCCGAAGGGCACCGGCACACCCCCGTGTGCCTTATCCTCCTTGTCAAACTCACGTTTCGTGAGTTCTTCTCCCACTCATCACGTTTAAAACAAAAAAAGCACATGACGTGCTTTTTTGTTTTAATGGCGGATAGAGTGAGATTCGAACTCACGGTACCCTTTAGAGGTACACACGATTTCCAATCGTGCGCCTTCGACCACTCGGCCATCTATCCAAGTCAGCCATAATATAGCTGATTTTTTTTATTGCGCAACACTGTTTTTCAAAAACTTTTTTATGTTGACATATTTTGCCGGATTGATATCCTCAAATAAAGACATAAATATAAGGAGCTGTGGTGATAAATAAACCTTTTCCGGCAACGGCATTTAAATACATTATTTACGAATGTATGCTGCCTTTTAAATGGGCATTTTTGATGTGTGTGCTGTTGGTATTTGCGGAAAACGGCGTTTATAACGCGTTAAATTGGTTTTTTGCTCGTTTGATAGAAAGTTTGAAACAAGGAGTTTCGGCGCAAAATTTATCTTCGGCTTTGTGGATAATTGCCGCAATCGCCGTGTTGGATATAATAAATGTGTTTTTACCTAAACAAGTGCTGATGTATCGCCAAAAAAAGTTTTATTTTCCCCTGCAGGAAAAAATTTATGGTCGTGCTTTGTCTTATATTTTCGGTCACTCGGTTGAATATATTATCAACAAACAAACCGGAACGTTGCTCGCAAAAACCAATCAAATAAACTCGCAGCAATCAACCTTTTCTATGCTGATAAACGGATTTTGGGGCCGTTTAAGCGATATCATCTTAAAAATAGTTTTGTTGATGACTATTAATTTTTGGCTCGGAGTGCTGTTTGTTGTTTGTGCCGTTGCTGTTGTCATTGCCAATTATTACGCCAACAAATCAAGTGACCGCTTGTCCGGTATGCAAAGCAAAGCTTTTTCCATCTACAACGGGTGGCTGGTTGATGTTATTTCAAACATACGTTTGGTAAAACAATTCAATCGTTCCGATTATGAAGAAAAGCGTCTTTCTGTTTTGTTGCTGCAAAACATTCATTTGCGGGCAAAGTCAATTCTGGTTTGGTTTATTTCTTATAATACCGAAAGTTGTTTTGTGCATTTTTGTTCTTTCGGGGTTTTAACTTTTGCGGTGTATTTGTGGAGTAAGTCACTCATAAATGTCGGCGATATTGTTTTTGTGCTGATAACGTTAAACGGTGGTTTTATGTGGCTGATGGAATTATGTATTTTGTATCGGGAGTTTGCCAACAATCTGGCTTATATTCAAAGCGGGTTGGAACCGTTCGCTAAAATACACGAGATTCAAGATACTGAGAATGCGGTGGATTTAAAAATATCTAAAGCGGAGATTGAATTTAGGGATGTTTGTTTTGCCTATAGAAACGGAGAACAAATTTTTAAGGATTTTAATCTGAAAATTGCCGCCGGTGAAAAAATCGGAATTGTCGGTTTGTCCGGTAACGGTAAAACAACTCTGATTAATTTGCTGCAACGGGCATACGATATATCCGGCGGACAAATTTTAATAGACGGGCAGAATATAGCCGAAGTTACGCAAAACAGTCTGCATAAAAATATTGCCGTCATTGCACAGGATACAAACCTTTTTCACCGCACAATCGCCGAAAATATCGCCTATGGAGCAGATAAAATATCAATTCGTAAAGTAAAATCTGCCGCAAAACTGGCTTGTGCCGACCGATTCATAGAAAAAATTCCGGAAAAATATAATTCTGTTGTCGGCGAAAAAGGATGTAAATTGTCCGGCGGTGAAAAACAACGCATTGCCATTGCTCGTGCCATATATGAAAACCGCCCGATTCTTATTTTGGATGAAGCTACCTCGTCTTTGGACAGTGAAGCCGAAAAAACTGTTGCCGATGCAATTAATAACCTATTGGGAACACAAACCGTTTTAGCTATTGCCCATCGTCTGTCAACCCTTAAACAAATGGATAGAATTGTCTATCTGGAGCAAGGAAAAATAGTTGAAGAGGGAACGTTTCGGGAATTGGCAAAGATTAAAAACGGAAAATTTGCGAAATTATGGAAAATGCAAAAAATAAAGGAGCGCAAATGAAAAATTATTCAGAAAAAATGTCAATGCGAAAAATTCCGGAATCACCGTTGATGTTTGTGTGGAACGCTCTTTACGGCGCGCGACGTTGGGCCTTGTGCGGAGTTGTTTTAGCCTTTTTATTGCAACTTATGAAAACTTTTGTGCCGGTCTTTTTTTCTGATATGATTGATTATTTTTCCGTTGTCACACCGGAAAGCTTTTCTTGGCTGAAAATATGGCATTTTCTGATTTTGGTATTTTTGTCTTATATTGCGCAGTCGTTTTTCAGAATGGTGCGCGAACTTGTAGAAGAAAATCGCGTTCGGCTCTTTTTGGATGCGAAAATAAAACTTTTCTGTGTTCATTATCTTGCCGGACATTCGGAAAATTATTTCGCCTCGCAAAAAACAGGGCAGCTTTCGCAAAAGGTTATTAATTGTGCCGAAAAAACGCTTGAATTTCATCGCTACATTTCCAGACTTTACAGCAATGTTTTTCTGGTTATCGTAAACTTTTATTTTATCGGTTGTGTGAGTCCTTGTTTTTTGCTGTTAGTGATATTCTTCGGTTCAATTTCCGCCTATTGCTCATACAAAGTCAGCTTTAAAGTGCGTGAACTGAATAAAACTGCCGACAATTTGGCTGATGAGTTTAACGGAGCAGTTGCCGACAGTATCGGTAATGCCTTAAGTGTTAAAGCTGCCGGTTCGGAAACTTACGAAGTTTCATACATAAGATATGTATTTGCAAAAGCAAAAAAAGCCAGATATGCGGCTATTGAAAAACTGCAGGATTCTCTGCGGATTCAGCAGATGATGCTTTCATGCTTTGAATTTTGTACACTGCTCTATATGGTTTATATGTGGTATGAGCAAAAAATAAGCATTGGGGAGGCTACTCTTGTTTTAATTTTAATGAACAGTGTTATGTCTTGTTTTGTAGGTATTTTACAGTGTGTATGCCAAATTAATTCCGTATATGGCGCATTGGCGGCGGCAATGATGCCGTTTGTGGTTGAACACGAAATTAAAGATGTGAAAAATGCAAAAAAACTGAAAGTATTCGGCGGGCAAATAGAATTTAAAAATATCAGCTTCTCATATAACAAAAACAGGGTATTTGATAAATTTTCTCTCAAAATCGGAGCCGGCGAAAAAGTTGGAATCGTCGGAATATCCGGAAGCGGAAAAAGCACTTTGATTAATTTGCTGCAACGGGCATACGATATATCAGGCGGGCAAATTTTAATAGACGGACAGAATATTGCAAAGGTTACTCAAAAGAGTTTGCATGATGCCATTGCCGTTATTCCTCAAGATACCGGCCTTTTTCACAGAACCATAGAACAAAATATTGCTTACGGAAATTTATCGGCTTCGCATAATAAGGTAGTAAACGCCGCCAAGCTTGCTTATGCCGATAAATTTATTTCCGGATTGTCTCAAGGATATCAAACTAAAGTCGGCGAAAAAGGAATCAAACTCTCCGGAGGAGAAAGACAACGTATTGCGATTGCCCGAGCAATTTTAAAAAACAGTCCGATATTGATTTTAGATGAAGCAACTTCTGCTTTGGACAGTGAAGCCGAAAACTATATACAAAAAGCAATGCAAAATTTGATGAAAGGTAAGACGGTGGTTGCAATAGCGCACCGGTTGTCAACATTAAAGAAGATGGATAAAATAATAGTTCTGCACAATGGTAAAATAGCTGAGCAGGGAACTATGGATGAGCTTTTGCAAAAAAAAGGAAAATTTTGGAATTTATGGCATTTACAAAACGGATAAGCATATTATAAAAGGAGAAAAAATGAAAAATTTGCTGAGATTTTCTGATGAGCATTTTATTATAGATATGATGTATGCTCGTGAAAATAATATGGTAGGGCAGGCTGTTTATCAAACTGTCGGGTTCGGTAACAATGCATATATGCATGAAAAAGTGGCCGAAGCTTTACTTTCTTTGGTTCCGATTCTGGAAAAAAATAAGCTTAAAATGCGTATTTGTGATGCTTATCGTCCGCCGATTGCTCACCAAAAAATGCTGGAAATAATACCGATAAAGGGATTCTTTAAGGCTGATTATAAAGAATCAAATCACTGTCACGGAACGGCAGTTGATGTGTGTTTGACGGATATGGACGGAAATAATTTAGATTATCCGACAGAAATAGATGCTTATGAAAAGCGATATGCCGAACAAGTTCTGAAAGGAGATTTTTCGGAGTTTAGCGTGCATTTGCAAAAAGCAAGACATGATTATACTAAGGCAAGTGCGAAACAAATTCAAAACCGCGAATTTTTGAAAAATCTGATGGAAGAACACGGATTTACTTCAATTCCGCATGAATGGTGGCACTACAACATAGCAGATTGGGAAAATTATCCGGTCGTAGAATGGAAGTAATAACCGAGGATGACTCTTTATTCAAAAATCCATTCAATCGTGTTTTCATTATCATTTGATGTTACTTCGTCGGCTTCCGGTATGGTATAGCGTGTGCGCAGACAGCAATATCCGGAGCATGGCATATAATCTTTATAACATTTATCCACACATCCGGCTCCGGCTTGCACAAATTTATCTCCGCAACTGCCGCATTTTCCTGTATTTTGGCAGTTTGAAATTTTTGAACCTCTAAATACCTCTGTTCCGAATGCAACACCTTCGGGAATTCCGGCAAATTCCAAGCTTGAATTTCCTGAAAATGCCCATTTTCCTAAATTTTGCACATTCGGTAAGTCAATACTTATCAAAGAAGCGGCATTATAAAATGCAACATCGCCGACAGAAGTTATATTTTCAGTTCCCGTTATATCTTGCAAATTACGTGCATGTTTAAAAACTCTGTCTCCGATACTGGTTACATTGCCCTCAATAACCGCATGAACAATGTCTTTATTTTTCCACGGTGCATTTGATGTATTATCTTCTGTATAGTAATAGTCTCCCATCGGACCATCTCCTGAAATAGTAAGAGTTTTACTTGCTTCATCATAGGTGCATTTAACGCTGTCGCTGTATACTCCATTAGTTGCCGGTCCGCAATTCCATGTTTCGGCTAAACTCTCACCGGCAAAACACACAACAACCCCAAACATCAACACAATTTTTTTCATCATTTTTCTCCTTTTTTGCAAATTTAAAAATAAAAAATCCGCCTCAAAAGGACGGTCGGAGAGTTGAACAATCATATCCATTAAAATGACTTCCATGGCCTTTAGCAAAAACCTGAACATACGCCACAGACTCCCCAACCAAAATGTTTGGGGAAAATATATTGTCTCCGCAAAATATTCGGAAACTGACGATGTATATTGCACCGTAATGGATAAAAGCCGTTCAAAGCTCCGAACCCCTTTTTCGGGTTCTTGGCAAAATTATTCTCGCCATATCTCAATCATAACAAATTAATTTGCTTTTGCAATCAAAAAAAACTTGCAATTTGTTGCAATATGATTTATAACCCACTTGTTTGGTTGTTCGGGCGAAAATGGCATGCCTGACAACTTTGTGTAGTTCCAATATATTTTGAAAGGGAATAAAATGCCGAAAATAAAAACTAAAAAAGCCGCCGCTAAACGCTTTAGCGTTACCGGAACAGGTAAATTAAAAAGAAACCATTCGTTCAAGAGACACCTTCTCTTCAACAAGCCGACAAAACAAAAAAGACAAGCTCGCGGTTCTAAAATTATTGCAGCCGCTAACAAGTTTGTTAAAAAGTTTTTACCGTTTATTTAAGAGGGAGGATTAGATATGTCTCGTGTTAAAAGAGGTTTGACCGCTCACGCTCGCCATAAAAAAATTTTGGATATGGCTAAAGGTTACAGAGGTCGTAATAAAAATGTATTCAGAGTTGCTGTTGAAAAGGTTGAAAAAGGTCTGCAATATGCTTACCGCGACAGAAAAGCAAAGAAAAGATCTTTCCGTTCTTTGTGGATTCAACGTATCAATGCTGCAACACGTATCCATGATATGACTTACTCCCGATTTATCAGCGGGCTCATGAAAGCCGGCGTTGAATTGGATCGTAAGGTTCTCGCTGATCTTGCTTTGAAGGAGCCCCAAGCATTTGCTAAGTTGGTGGAAACTGCCAAAGCAGCTCTTAAGAAATAAAACATATACAGATATTTTAAGACAAAATAAAAAAGAGTTAGCACAAGGGCGTTTCCTTTGGCTGCTCTTTTTATTTTATGAAGAATTTAATAAGGTTGTTATTGATGGAAAATTTAGAACAATTAAAAGCGGAAGCGCTGAATGAAATATCTTCAGCCGCCGACATAAAACAGTTAGAAGAAACCCGTGTTGCCGTCTTAGGCAAAAAAGGGAAATTAACCGAATTAATGAAAGGGTTAGGAGCTCTTCCGACAGAAGAAAAAATTGCCCTCGGAAAACAATTAAATATCGTGAAAAGTGAAGTTGAAAAAGCACTGGAAGCACAAAAAAACATTTTAGAGGCAAAAGCTCTTGATGAAAAGCTCAAAACCGAAACCGTTGATGTTACTTTACCGGTTCGTCCGGAGCAACAAGGACGAATCCATCCTGTTTCTAAAATTTATGAGGAAGTTGTTGCTATTTTCGGGCAAATGGGATTTGATGTTGCCAAAGGTCCGGATATTGAAGACCAATTTCATAATTTTAATGCGCTGAATATGCCGGCAAATCATCCTGCCCGCCAAATGCAAGATACATTTTACATCAATAACAATCCTAATCAGCCGTTTGATATGGATAGCGCCTATGTTGTGCGCACCCACACTTCGGGTATGCAAATCCGCACAATGGAAAATCAACGACCTCCTATCCGCATTATTGCACCGGGGCGCACTTATCGTTCGGATTATGATGCAACTCATACCCCGATGTTTCATCAGGTTGAGGGCTTGGTGATTGATAAAAATATCACGATGGCGCACTTAAAAGGTTGCTTATATGATTTTATGAAAGCCTTTTTTGAGCTTGATGAACTGCCGGTGCGTTATCGCCCTTCGTATTTTCCGTTTACCGAACCTTCGGCGGAAATGGATATCGGTTGCTTAAAAACCAAAACCGAACTTAAAATCGGTGCCGGAACAGATTGGCTTGAGGTGCTGGGTTGCGGAATGGTTCATCCTAATGTTTTAAGAGCCGGCGGCATTAATCCTGATGAGTATCAGGGCTTTGCTTTCGGTATGGGAATTGACCGTTTGGCTATGTTAAAATACGGTATTCCGGATTTGCGCACATTCTTTGAATCTGATGTGCGTTGGCTCAAACACTATGGGTTCACTCCGCTTGATTTTTCTTCAATGACCGGCGGACTTAGCGATAACGGAGGACTTGCACGATGAAATTTACTTTATCTTGGCTTAAAGAACATTTAGAAACAAATGCTGATTTAAAAACAATCAGCGAAACCCTCACCAGAATCGGCTTGGAAGTGGAAGAAGTTTTTGATCCGTCTGAGGGATTAAAAGAGTTTGTCAGCGCGCGCATTGAAAGTGTTGAAAATCATCCTGATGCCGATAAACTGCACGTTTTGTGCGTAAATGACGGCTCAAACAAATATCAGGTTGTTTGCGGTGCACCGAATGTGCATACAGGATTGGTCGGAATTTTTGCGCGTGAGGGAACATTGATTCCGCTCTTTAATGAGCGTTTGAAACGCGCCACTATTCGCGGAGTTGAAAGCTGCGGAATGATGTGTGCGGTTGATGAAATCGGTATCGGCACTGCACATGATGCAATTATTGAATTGCCGGCAGACACTCCGATTGGCGCACCTGCTGCCGAAGTTTTGGATATTGATCCGGTGATTGAAGTTTCCATCACACCGAATCGTGCCGAATGTTTAGGTGTGCGTGGAATTGCCCGTGATTTGGCAGCAGCAGGACTTGGCAAATTAAAACCGCTCAATATTGCAAAACCGCAAGCAAAATTTGCCAATCCAGTGAGTGTTAAGGTAGAAAATCCGGTTGAATGTCCGGTTTATACCGCGCGCTATATCAAAGGCGTTAATAATCATGCCAAAACGCCGGATTGGATGAAAAAGCGTTTGGAAGCTATCGGCCTGCGTTCTATTTCTCCGCTTGTAGATATTACCAACTATATTTGCTACGACATGGCTCGTCCTTTGCATGTTTTTGATGCCGATAAATTAAAAGGCGGTATTGTGGTAAAAATGGCGAAAGACGGCGAAAAATTTATGGCTCTTAACGAAAAAGAATATGTTTTGAACGATAAATCACTCGGAATTTGTGATGATGAAGGTGTGCAGTGTCTTGGCGGTGTTATGGGCGGACTTGGTAAAGGTTGCTCCGAAGATACGGTTAACGTTGTTTTGGAAGCGGCTTTATTTAAGCCGGAGTGTATTGCCTATACCGGCCGTCATTTGCAAATTGATTCGGATTCGCGCTATCGTTACGAACGCTGGGTTGACCCTAAATCAAACATTTTAGGCTCTGACTATGCCACTTCTCTTATTTTGAAAATTTGCGGTGGTGAGGCTTCAGAATTAACCGTTGTCGGCTCGGAAGACGAGTATAAACCGCAGGTTGCCTGTCTTCGTCCTGAGCGTTTGGAAAGCTTTATCGGAATGCCGGTAACCAAAGAGAAGTCTATGGAAATTTTACAAAACTTGGGTTTTGAAGTAAGCTTTGAAAACGGCAAAATAAAGGCGGTAACACCCAGTTGGCGCGGTGACATTGAAGGCGAACACGATTTGGTGGAAGAAGTTGTGCGTATGATTGGGCTTGATAATATTCCGGCGCAATCTTTGCCGCACGATAAATTGCCGAAAGAAATTCTTCTTCCTGAGCAGCATAATGCCTTAGTTGTTAAGCATGAACTTGCCTCTCGCGGAATGTATGAAACCGTAACTTGGAGTTTTGCCGACAGTGAAATCGCTAAGTTTTTCCGTAAAGGAAAAGAAGCTATTTTATTGCAAAATCCGATTGTTAAAGAGCTTGATGAAATGCGCCCGTCAATTTTGCCTAACTTGTTGACGGCCGTAAAAAACAATATTGCCAAAGGTTATGCCAATGTTGCATTGTTTGAAGTCGGTCCGGAATTTTACGGTCGTAACCCGAATGAGCAGATTACGGCGGCAAGCGGCGTGCGTGCCGGAAATACGGCAAAAAAAGATTGGTCGCACAGCACCAGAGAATATGATGTATTTGATGTTAAAGCCGATGCCTTGGCAGCTATTGCCGCAGCTAAAGGTCCGTATGAGAATCCGCAAATAACGTTAGATGCGCCGAGTTATTATCACCCGGGGCGTTCCGGAACAATTCGCTTGGGCAAAAATGTTTTGGCTTATTTCGGCGAAATTCATCCGAGCATTTTGAAGGCGCTGGATATTAAAGAACGCGTGGTGGCTTTTGAGGTTAACTTAAATAATATTCCTCTGCCGCGTAAATCGGTTAAAGCGCGTAAAAAATTGGAGCTTTCGGCATTTCAACCGGTAGATAAAGATTTAGCCTTTGTTGTTGATAAAAACATTTCTGCGGCTTCATTAATCGCTGCTGCTAAAAATGCTGACAGAAATCACATTACAGACGTCAGAATCTTTGATGTTTATGAAGGTGAAAATCTGCCTTCAGGCAAAAAATCTTTGGCAATCAGCTTAACATTCCAACCGATTGAGCAAACATTTACCGATAAGGATATTGAGAATTTAATGAACAAAGTAATTGTTGAAGTCGGCAAAAAAACCGGCGGTGAACTTAGATAGGAGCTAAAAACATGGCAATGAGAACTACGCGTAAGGCAAATTATCCGCAATGGTATCAGGAAGTTGTTTCCGAAGCCGATATGGCTGAAAATTCGTCTTCTCCGGGTTGCATGGTAATCAAGGCTTGGGGCTACGGAATTTGGGAGCGCATTCAACGCGTTATGGACGAGCAAATTAAGGAAACCGGACACGAAAATTATTATTTTCCGATGTTTATTCCACTCTCGTTTTTCCAAAAAGAGGCCGATCACGTTGAGGGTTTTGCCAAAGAAATGGCGGTGGTAACACACTCACGCTTAGTCAACGAAGACGGAAAATTGAAACCCTCATCACCATTGGACGAACCGCTGATTGTGCGCCCGACTTCGGAAACAATTATTGCCGATTCATTTTCAAAATGGGTTAAATCGTATCGTGATTTGCCGATTTTGTTAAATCAATGGGCAAATGTTGTGCGTTGGGAAATGCGTCCGCGTTTGTTTTTGCGCACGCGTGAATTTTTGTGGCAAGAAGGGCATACCGTTCATGCAAATGCAAAAGAGGCTGAAGATGAGACAAAACGAATGTTGGAAGTATATCGTGATGTGTCGGAAAATGCTTTGGCTATGCCGGTTTTGGTCGGCAAAAAACCTGAACACGAAAAATTTCCGGGGGCGATTGATACTTACTGCATTGAGGCGATGATGCAGGACGGAAAGGCCTTGCAAGCCGGAACTTCGCACTTTCTGGGGCAGAATTTTGCTAAGTCGGCAGATATTAAGTTTGTAAATCAAAACAATGCTCAAGAATATGCTTACACAAGCTCGTGGGGTGTTTCCACCCGTTTAATCGGCGGTGTAATTATGTGCCACGCGGATGATGACGGAATGGTTGTGCCGCCGTGTATTGCACCGTATCAAATTGTGATTGTGCCGATTTTCAAAAAACCGGAAGATAAAGAAAAGGTTTCGGCATATATTGAAAACTTGCAAAAACAGCTCAAAAATCAGACTTCTTTCGGCGAAAAAATCCGTGTCAAGGTTGACTCTCGCGATAAGCCGAGTGTTGATAAGTCGTGGGAATGGATTAGAAAAGGCGCACCGATGGTGTGCGAAATCGGTCCGCGTGATGTTGATAACAACGGGCTTATGCTCAAAGAGCGTATTTATCTGAATACGCCGGAAGGCAAAAAAATTATGAACTCCGATGAGTTTGTGGCAAATGTCGGTAAACGCTTGGAAGAATTACAACATCAGATGTATGAAAAGGCCAAAGCGCGCTTAGAACAGAATATTCGCACTGATATTACATCACCGGAAGATTTTGCCGCTTATTTTGCCAATTCAAACGAATGGATTGAAGACGGTAAGCAAGGAAAAGTTGCCTTTGTGCGCGGAAAATGGTGCGGCGATACGGCAACGGAAGAAATTTTGAAATCAATGAAAATAACTATCAGATGCATTCCGTTTGACCAAAGCGGAACCACCGGCAAGTGTTTGCTTACCGGCAAAGAAGCAACGCTTGATGTGATTTATGCCAGAAGCTATTAGGTGCATTTAATCAACAAGCCCCTTATCGGGGCTTGTTTTATTTTGTCTTAGTCACAATACGCCTTTACAAAAATAATCTTTTTTGCTATCATCAGCGCAGAGTGTGAAATAAGCATACTCCAGGGCGTGACAACCCTTTATACTTGTAGTCGTGCAAACGACTTTAAATGCTGGTATTCGCTGTTGAGCGGATGTCAGCCAAATAAGGTAATGCCGAATAGGCTGAGCCGGTCGCAAGTATACGGTTTGTCAACATCCGCCCACCATTTAGGTGGCTTTTTTATTAACTTTTTTTATTAATGAAAGGATGTTTGAGATGAGACATTTGTTTTTTTGTGTTACTTTATTTATGATTTTTTCCGCACAGGCCAATTCACCTGTCAGCGGGACTTGCAACGATAACGGAACGTGTTTATGGAGCTTAAGTTCTGATGGCACAATGACAATTTCTGCCAAAGAAGGTGCTGAAAATGTTATTATGAAAAACTATAATTGCTCTGGTAGAAATTGTAGTGAGGAGCCGGGGAATCGTCCTTGGGAAGACTATCTTCAGCAAATTACAAATCTGGTGGTTGAAGACAACATTATGACTATTGGAAAAGATGCTTTTCAAGATGCTCATAATTTGCAAAGCGTAACCGGAATGAAAGATGTTAAAAATATTAATAATGGAGCATTTTCACGCACAGACTCTTTGACAAGCATTGATATGACAAATGTTGAAAATATACAAACTATGGCTTTTTTTGCTGCCACAAAATTAGAAAGCGTTGACTTACCTAATATAAAAAAAATCGGTGATCAAGCTTTCATTTATGACACCAAACTAAATTATGTCGGTCTGCCGGAAGGCAAAAATGTTGAATTTTCCGGAGATCCTTTTCCAAACTTGACGAAGATGTCCGGTTGTTCAAGCAGTAACAGAGAAATGTGTGGAACTTGCGACAATTACATAAAAAGAGGAATCGGATGTGTTGGTAATTGCGGAGACGGATATTTGGGAAAAGAAGGAAAATGCATTGAAAATTCGTTGGGATGCGGATTTAATTATAAAGAAATATATGGCTTTTGTGAGCGTATTCGTTACTCTCTACCGGAGGCTGATGCGGCGACAAGTAATGATAACGAAAATATGATTGAGTGGATTTTTGAATGAAAAATATCCGCCGTCATCTTGAGGGATTTCGCTAATTGCTCAACCCCTCAAGATGACAAATTCGCTAATGACAGAAAAAAGAATGCGCCCGATAATGACTCTTTACTCAAAAATCCATTCAATCATATTTTCATTGTCATTTGAGGTTAGTTCGTCTGCCTCCGGCAGAGTATAACGAATACGTTCACAATATCCGCCCAAATCTATCCAGTTTTCACCGCACCCCAAAGAAGCATCTATGCAAATATTATTTTTCAGCAAATAATTGTCGTGGCAGATATCTTTTTCATTGCGAATACAAATTGCTTGCCTGTATTGTAAACAATCTCCGGCATAACGGCTAACAGGTGTTCCGGAAAAAGAAGATGCATAACTTGTCTCAAGATTAGGCATATTAATATTTCGCAAATTACCATTGCCTATAAATGCGTAGTCTCCTATTTCCGTGACATTTGGAATATTTACATTATCCAAATCAGCCCCGTAAAAAGCATCTGTGCCTATTTTTTCTAAATTTTCGCCTCCTTCCAGTGTTTGAATACTTGAAAATCCCTCAAAAGCATTGATTCCTATGTATGTAACACCTTTACCGACAACAACCTTGTGTATATTTGTTAATTCACCATTCGCAAGTTCGGTTGAACCCCAAGGACGATTATCATACCAAATACCTCTTCCGGATGCTCTGTTGTAATTTTTCATTTCTCCTTCTCCGGATATTGTAAATACACCGTTTTCTTCCAGTGTGCAAAATACCGTATTTTCAACTTTTCCGCAGTCCCATGTTGCGCCATAAGTTCTATTCGCAAAGCATATCACTATCCCCAATATCAGCACAATTTTTTTCATCATTCTTCTCCATTTAAGCAAAATTTTAAAATTAAAAAATCCGCCTCAAAGGACGGTCGGAGAGTTGAACAATCATATCAGGTGTAATGATTCTTATGACCTTTAGCAACAAATTGCCTGAACATACGCCACAAGCTCCCCAACCAAAGCGGGGATATTTAAATACCAAAAAAGCATCCGTAAAAGGATACCGCATATTGGTATCACCTGATAAAAGCCGTTCAAAGCTCCGAACCCCTTTTTCGGGTTCTTGGCAAAATTCCTTTTACCATAAATCAATCATAACAGATTTAATCTGCTTTGCAATAAAAAAGACGCTCAAGGCGGAGCGTCTTTTTTTTATGGCAGTATAAACTTTTACATCTTGGCAAAATATTCGGCAATGTCTGCACTCAAAAGGTTTACGGCCTCGTTTTCTGCCGACACTAAATCAGATATATTTTCACCTTTGACTTTAACTTCATAAGTTTTTTGTCGGCGAGCCAAAATTTTTCCTTTTGTATTTTCAATATGCCACCAAGCCGAAAGAACCACTTTGTCGTTTTGGTATGCTTCTATTTTATTTATTTTTACCCGCACAGCATAATCCAAATTTTCGGAAGCAAATTCTACACTTTTAACAAACGAATCCGGAAGATATGCCATTAAATCACTTGTTATTGCTCCTTGCAAAACATAAGGCAAAGGTTCGCCCCAACGTTCAAATTCCAGAATATTAACTTCGTGAGAATCCTTATCGTAAACAACCAGCTGTGGTTTGTTCAATATATCGGGAACATTTACTTTTCCCACGCCTATATTAAACTTTTTGCCGGAAATTTTTTCCAATCCGGATGAGTTCATCATATAAAACGTAGACTTTTGAGAATACCCGCCCAATATACTGCAAGCACCCATAAATAAAACACTTATCGCAACTAAAAATTTTTTCATTTTGCACTTTCCTTTCCTCTGATAATTGCCTCGGGATGACGTTCCAAATAATCGGTTAAATTTTTAAGCGACACGCTTGCTTTGGCAATATCCTCTAATGTGTTATTGAAATTAGCCACCGCTTTTGAAGTTTCATCCGATTTTTTATCCATCATTTTATCCATTTTGGTTGTCATTTTACTCATATTGCTTGAAATATCCGCAACATTTTTCAAAATATCAGGCATTTTTTCTTCCAAATCTTCTATAATATTGCTAATCCTCAACATTGTTTCCTTAAGCGGAATTTCTTGTAAATCTTTTGATATTACCCCAAACGACGACATAATGGTCGGAATTTCCGGTTCATCAGGATAACCGTCAAATTCTACCGGTGTATTAGGATCCATTACCAATTCAATCATCAACTGCCCTGTCAAATAGTTTCCGCTGACTAAACGCGCACGCAATCCTTTAGATATCAAATCTTTCAAAGCCTCACGAGGTTCCAGATGTCTTTTGTCCTTAAATTCAAACGATCTGTTCTCTATAAATTCGGCATACACCGGTGTCTTAAACGTCCCTTTTTCCATATCAACAACCAGTCTGATACCGATTACCTGTCCGACTTCAACACCTTTGAAAACAACCGGCGAGCCTACATTAAGCCCGTTAATAGACTCCTCAAAATACATAACCGGATATTCCGAATCTTTTGTCAAGAATGTTTTGCTGACATAACGATATATTATGGCACCTAAAATAAACAAACCGACAAAAACGAACATACCGACACTTCTGTAAGTTTTATTTTTCTGCATATTGATTTCCCCCACCTCTGGTTAAAAATTCATAAACTTCGCGATTTGGCGGATTTTTCAGCAATTCGCGCGGATTGCCTCTGGCCGTAATTTGCTTTTTGGCTCCGTCCAAAAAAATTGAATTATTTCCGATACTGAAAATAGAACTCAATTCGTGTGTTACCACCACGATAGTTGTTCCTAAACTACGATTCAACTCAATAATTAAATCATCTAAATTTTTTGAACTTATCGGATCAAGACCGGCGGAAGGTTCGTCAAAATACACGATTTCCGGATCAAGTGCCAATGCACGGGCAAGTCCGGCTCGTTTTTTCATACCGCCGCTTATTTCCGACGGATAAAAATCATCAAATCCGGCAAGTCCGACTAAAGACAATTTTAATCCGGCAAGTTCTTTGATTGTTTTTTCCGAATAATCGGTATACTGTTGCAACGGCAGAGCAATATTTTCCGCCAATGTCATGGAACTGAACAACGCTCCGCTTTGATACAAAATACCGCTTTTTTCACGAATTTGCTGTATTTCACTATCGCTCGCCGACGTTATATCCGTATCACCGATAATAACTTTTCCTTTTTTCGGTTTGACCAAACCGGTAAGCACGCGCAACATACTGCTTTTTCCGCATCCGCTGCCTCCCATGATAATAAAGATATCACCTTTATTAACCTGATAATCGGCATCTTTCAACAGCACAAAATCTCCATAGCCGATTGTAAGATTTTCTACATTTATCTGCACTTGCTCGCTCATATTCCAAGCTCCTGACAAATAACCGTAATAATTCCGGTTGCCACTATCATATATACAACGGCGCTGACAACGGATTTTGTGGTAGCCACTCCGACACTGTCGGCGTTACGCCCGCAATTTAATCCCTGATAGCAGCCGCATAAGGCGATAATAAATCCGAAACAGATACCGTGGAATATTCCTACCAGAAAATTGCCGATTTTAAATGCCCTTACGGCAAATCTCCAATATTCCTGATATGGAATGTCCAGCATAAAAACTCCGACAAACGCTCCGCCGAGCATGCCCATAAAATCAGCTAACATGGTAAGGATAGGCATTGCCAAAACCAAAGCCAATAATCGCGGCAAAACCAAAAAATCCATTCTGGATAAACCCATGGTTTGCAATGCATCAAGTTCTTCATTTACTTGCATTGTGCCGATGGTGGCGGCATATGCCGAACCGGTGCGTCCGGCCATTATTATACCGACCATAATTGCACCCATAATTCTGCACATTCCGATAGTTACCAAGCTTGCAACGTATATTTGCGCCCCGAATTCACGAAGTTGAACCGCACCGACAAAAGCCAAAATTAATCCGACCAAAAAACTTATAAGAGAAATAATACCGAGTGCTTTCGGACCGCAATCACTTAATGCGGCATAAAAATCTATTGAACGAGTAATGGAACGTCCTGCAAAAAAACGTCCGATTGCCGAAAAGGAATCGCCGATAAATGCTAATACTTTTGTCACTTTTTGCACAGTGTCTATTGTGATTCTGCCCAAAGTTTCAAAAACATCATAACTTCCGTCACCCGCACGGGTAGGCTTTCTGTTTACGGCCAATGCCAAATGAACAAGCTGTTGCATATTTTCCGGCAAATTAGAAATATCACACTCTATATTATTTTCCTTTGCCGATTTAACTGCTTCAAAAACAACCAATAAAACAGAAGAATCCCAACTTCCCAGTTTTTCGGTATCCAACAATATTTGCTCAGCACCTTTTGCGGAATATTTACGAATTTCAGCAACAACTTCTCCGCCGTCTAATTCTGCAATATTGCCGGAGAACATCACTTTAACGATTCCGTTCTTTTGCGTAACAAAAACCGTTCCGTTTTTATTGTTCGTTGTCCGTTTGTTCATTCATTGCCTCATACAATTCAATCGTTTCCATTTCGTCCAAATCTTCGGAAGCCACCGCATAACTGCCGTTGAACCACCGTCCCAAATCTACATCTGCACAACGTTTGGAACAAAACGGGACATACTTTTCATCCGTAAATACCTTATGGCAAATAGGGCATTTATGAATTTTTGTTACTTCACTCACGGCTCAACCCTTCCGGTTCCGGAACAAGTCGGACATTCTACCGTATACAAGTCACGCAATGACGGGCGGCGGCGCTGGCGCAGAATTTCTACATTTCCGGCACGGCTCAACCCTAATATACGGCTATGACAAGCATCATCAACCAATTCTTCTTCCAAAATATCTATCACACGCTTCATAAAGCGATATTCCGAAGAACCGGCAAAGTCTATAATTATCTTACCCGCCAAATTGCGCAGACGAATCTGGCGTGCAATCTCTTTTGCCGCTTCAACATTCAGGCTGTCAATATCACCGCCGGAAGTTATTCCGCTGCTGTCTACATCTATTGCCACACAAGCGCGCGTCTCCTCAATTTGCAATGCTCCTCCGTGTTTTAACTTAACCGTTCTTTCCAAAGATTCAACTATTGCATCATCAACCCCGCATTTTTCAAAACCTTCACGCATAACCGTAACGGTTCCGGCAAATACGTTTTTTACCTCTTCAGCGAGTCTAGGAGTATCTACAATAACTTCATGCAAACTGCTCTTGTAGCGGCGAATATATTCAAATAAAGGATTTTCTTTTGCATACAACAATGCCGGAGCCGAAGCAACACGTGCTTTTTTACGAATCGTGTCATAAATATTTCTCAATTCTGTCATTTCATCAACAATTTGCTGCTCATCAGCTTCCACTGATGCCGTGCGTAAAATCCAGCCTTCATTGCTCTTTGACTTGCTTTGCACCAGTTTGCGATATGTTTCGGCTTTATCTTTATTCGTTATTTTGTTTGAATATTCAACATCAAATCTGAACGGGCAATATACCAAAAAGGCTCCGGCAAGCTGAATATTGCGCACGACTTTTGCACCTTTTTCAGCGCGCTTTTCTTGTGCAACCTGAACAACAACACTTTGTCCTTCGCTCATATTTGCTTCTTTTAACGTCGGCTCATAAGAGTTCAGAAAAGCCTCATATCCGTCACCGATATTCACCATAAAACCGTATTTATCATTTGCCAAATTGATTTTTTTTACAATTTTTCCCAGATAAACATTACCCTCAATAGCTCTTTTTTCATCAAAAATATCTATTTCCATTAAGCCGTTTTCATCAAAAACAGCAATACCCGACGTTTCTTCATTTCTGTCATAAACTATTTTTTCCGCATTCATTTTATGTTTTCTCCATTCAGCAAATTTAAGGTTTCGTGCAAAGGAAGCCCTACAACAGACGAATATGAACCGACAAGACGGGTAACATATCCGGCAAGCTTTCCTTCTATTTTATAACCGCACACACCTTTCCATTCTCCGTCTTTGACATAGTTTTCCAACTCATCACGAGAAAGGTGTTTCATTGATACTCTTGTAGTAACCGTGCGCTGCGTTACTTTCCCGACTTTATTTATCAGACAAACAGAACTGATAACTTTATGAGTGCGGCCGGAAAGAAGCTGCATAACTTTGCGTTGTTCGTCTTCATTTTGTGATTTGTGTAAAATACGTTTTCCTACCGTTACCACCGTATCGCAAGCTAAAATATTTTCATCCGGTTTAAGCTCGGCGACTCTTTTTGCCTTGGATAAAGCCATACGTCTGACATAAGGTAACGGCTGCTCACTCGGCATACAGCTTTCATCTATATCGGCAGGAAAAATTTCTTTCGGCTCATAACCGATTTGGCGCAACAAAGCAATGCGTTGCGCCGAACCTGATGCCAAAATAAAATCCTGAACTTTCATATCTTTTCTTTAGTTTTCGTCGTCGTATGTTTTTTCCATTCTTTCGTGGCGTTCCTGTGCTTCTATTGAAAGAGTGGCAATCGGACGAGCTTCCAAACGGTCAATACCGATAGGTTCTCCCGTTTCTTCACAATAGCCATAGGAACCGTCTTCAATGCGTTCCAAAGCATCATCAATTTTGTTAATTAACTTACGGATTCTGTCTTTAGTCCGCAAATCAAGCGACTTATCTGTTTCCATTGAGGCACGATCCACCTCATCAGGTTGATTAAGACCACCTTGGCGTAAATCTTCCAAGGTATCAACAGATTGAGAAACAATGGACTTTTTCCAGTTTTCCAGCTTTTGACGAAAATATTCCAACTGCATTTCGTTCATATATTCTTCATCAGCAGAAGGCTTATAGTCCGGTGGTAAAATGATAGAAACAGTCATATCTTATCTCCTAGAAAAAATTATTTTAAGCTAAAATAACAACAAATTATTACGACTTCAAGCGTTATTGTAAATATAGTAACAAGCTTAATTAAATACCCACATTATGCTGTTTTCGTCGCCATCCGTGCATTGTCCGTTATCATCCGTTGTTCCGGCAACTTTAGCATAAGTTATCGGCAAGGCATTATCTCCGGCATGGTATATCGGCCAATACCATATATCTTCATTAACTTTTATGGCATATAAATCAACAATGCGATTATTAATCCAATCCTTCATAGCCAGTTCTATGCACTGGTCTTTTTCCAAACCGCTGAATGTAATATAAAACTTGTCTGCATCATAAGTTCCGACAGTTACTTCACCGCCGAAAGCATGGCGCACTTTGTTTGAATTAACACGATATGACGATGGTAAAAGTTTTTTTGCCTCCGAATCTCCGGAATTAATTTTTTGTATCACATCTTCGTAAGTAGCATCAATGGCCGCAGCTTTGGTGATTGCTACCGCATAATCGGAAAGCTGCAAAGAGGCTTTGCTGAACTTGTATTCACCGTAAGCTCCGGCAACAATTTTACCCAATCCGGCTGCCAGCAGCATAACCACCACCATATAACCCATGACTTCAACCATGGAACGTCCGCTCTGTGTATTTTGATTCATCATATCCATACCCTCTTTTTATCTTTTAAAAAGCTATCACAAAACCGAGATTTACACAAGTTTTTTATAAACTGCTTTATTTTCGCTCCAAAATTATTATAATATGCTTAACATTTTTGAAAAAAGGATATGCTAAATGAAAAAAAATATTTTTGCAGCCGGAATTATTACCGGTATGGCAGTATTGGTTAATAACGCTGCTGCCGACAGTTATCACTATTCTCCTTATGTCGGTGCTGATTATATCTATTCGCGAGCTAAATTTAACGGAACACATCCCGAATATCATGCCGGCGGGATTTATGTCGGTTCGGAATACGGGCAAAATTTTTCTACCGAACTGTTTTTTAACCAAAGCGGAAGCGATACCAAAAATTTTGCAACCGCAAAGGTAAAAACCTCCAACCGCAACTATGGCTTGGATGTTATGGCTTATTTACCTTTCGGCGAAAAAAATGAGTTTAATTTAATTGCCACTGCCGGTATCGGTGAATACGTTTTCAAAAATACCGTCAGCGGAGATAAACATCACAATGATCATGGATACGGATATCGTTTCGGCGGCGGATTTAAATATGCTTTCACACCGAATTGGCAAACAAGAATCTTGGCCCGCTACGTGAAATTAGACCAAATAAGCGACTTCAAATATACCTCCGAGTATTCCGTCGGGGTTGAATATCATTTTTAGGAGATAAGTAAATGTCAAAAACATTTAATAAAATCATTGTTATTTTAGGTTGTGTGGTTTTGTTGGGCTTCAGTCTTTCTTTACTCAAGAAAAACAACAAAGAAACCGTTCAAACTACGGAAAACGCACAGGACGATGTTATTGCCGAACCGGATTTTCCGGATACTTTGTTCAGCTTTAACAAAGAAACGCTTACTGAAGACTGTTCGGTTACAAACCCGCAAATTTGTGCTGTGGAAACAGCCGTAAAATGCTCAATTAATTCGGATTTGGAAATGTGCAAAAACGCAAACCTTCCGCAATTTATATTCATCAAAGATGCGGGAACGGATCGTCCGACAGAAATAAGTTATCGCTTTACAAACAAAAAAGTATTAGCTAATCAAAATGCCGAATTTTATACCGAAAGTTCTTGCAACGGAACATGGTTCGGACTTTGTCAGGGAACGGTTATTTATGTTACTTCTCAAGACAGTTCCGGCAAGTGGTTTGTTAAAGATATTTACGCCATTGAATAGATATAAGTTATTCAGCTTAAAAACGGACAACACTTTAAGCGTTGCCCGTTTTTTTATTTATCGGCCGATAAAAATCAATTTACTTTTGGTTCAAATTTATATCCATCTCTTTTTCAGAAGAAGACCCGCAACCACAACCCGGTTTTTTGGTTGATGTAGATGCTGAACCGGAATTGGAACTATTGGTAGAACAATTATCTTTATTTCTGTTTAGTTTCATTTTTTCCTCCTGATAAATATCAAAAAACGAACCATTCGTTTTTACACCTAAAGAAATAAATGCAAAAAAAGCAAATCAAAGATAAACCTTAGTTCAGCAACACAAAAGTCTATGCTTTTTTCTCTTCATGATACTCTTTTTCGGTATTAATATTCCAGATACTGTTTTTATCTTTCAGACTTCCGGTAATATGGCGCACTGCGGCAAATGATGTTGCCATTGAATGATCCATATTGTTATATCGGTGCTGACCGTTACGACCTACGCAATACAAATTTTCAAATGTTTTCAGATATTCGGTAACTTTATCCATGTCTTTGTATGTGTCAAAATATGCGGGATACGCTTTTTTAACGCGTTCCACATGATAGTCTTTAACATCCGAAATATTTTCCAGCACTCCGATTTTGACCAATTCTTCGGCTCCGATATTTTTCAGTTCTTCTTCATTTTTATTCCAAAAATCATCATTTTCCGAGCAAAAATATTCCAGACCTATCCACAAACTGTTTTCCGGATTTTTGACCATATACGGCGACCAGTTATTAAATATTTGAATGCGTCCGAGTTTTACTCCGGTATCTTGAACATATATCCAGCAATCCGGAACAATATTGTTCAGAGTTTTCAGTTTAGTAGTGTTTTTCAGTTTTATTTTTTCAACCAACACGCCGACGGTAATAAAATCACGATACGGCAGTCCTCCCGCAATTCGTTTTATTTTGCTCGGCGCTTCTTCCATACCGGCAATCAAATCTTTTATCGGCATGGAAGAGATAACAATATCGGCATTTATTTTGCGTTCTTTACCATCAAAAACATAAATTACTTCGTTAATTTTGTTTTTTCCGAGAGAAAACCGCACAACTTTGGCATTTTTCATAATTTTACCGCCTGCTTGTTCAAATTCCGCCGCAGCTGTTTCCCATAATTGCCCCGGACCGAATTTCGGATAACTGAACTCTTCAATCAAAGATGTTTCAACGTGTTTTGGTTTGCGTGAAGGAATAATTTTACCCAGAATATCTTTAATGATGGCCACAATAGACAACCCTTTTACTCTCTGAGCACCCCATTCGGCAGAAATATCCCGCGGATGGCGCCCCCACAACTTTTCGGTATAACCTTCAAAAAACATTGAGTATAATTTGCGCCCAAACCTGTTTATGTAAAAATTTTCCAAAGAAGTTTCCGGTAATTTACGCATCACCGACCAAATATAACTGAAACCGGCTCCGGCAGTAGTAAAAATCCCCATATTCAAAATGGTATTGAGATTCATTTTGACCGGATAATCAAAAAATTTGCGGCGGTAATAAATCCGCGAAACACGACGGCGTTTAAGCATCACTCTGTCTTGAGCTTCCGGATTTGGCCCGTTCGGATTTAACTCAGGCATTCTGCCGATACGCAAATCATCATAGGACGGAGCTCCTTGTGCCGGCATAATTTTGTTCCACCATTCCGTCACTTCGGTATCTTTTGAAAAAAAACGATGTCCGCCGATATCCATCCTGTTTCCGTGATGATTAACCGTGCGCGATATTCCGCCGATAGCGTTGCTTTCTTCCAATATGGTAACTTCAAAATCTTTGTGATTTTTTACCAGCTCATATCCGGCGGTAACACCTGCAGGACCGGCTCCGATAATGACAACTTTTTTCATAAAAGTACTCCTTGTAATTTATATAGCAAGATATAACAAACAAAAGATATATGGTCAAGCATTGTTTGTCTTGATTTTTTTCACGCAAAAACATAAATTATGATAAACGGGAGAAAAAATATGGAAAAGTCATACTGCTATCATTGCCAAAAAGATATTAATCCGCAACGCTTTCTGTGGTGGAAAATATGCCCGCATTGCCACCGTAAAACAGCGGCAAATGATGACGGATTATATCTGGTTTGCGATAATTGCGGAGCCAACAATCCGGTTGATGCTCATATTTGCCTTAAGTGCGGTAACGGTCTCAACGGATACAGACCGGATGAAAGTGTTGTTCCCTATTTTGTTACTCACTCATGGCTTGTTCCGCTGATAAATTTTGCCGCTGTTTTTATAGGAATTTTGCTGGCTCTCGGTATTTTATACATTTCTTTTTATCTTGTTTTTGTGCTGTTGGCGGTAGGTATTATATGGTATGGCATAAACGCTCTGCTGAGCAGTTTGCGGCGCTGATAAAAAAATCTTTACATTTACTCTGATTTTGGTAGTATGAAACAAGAGTGTGAAAAAACACACTTTAGGGCGTCAGAACCCTATTGGTAATAGATTGGTTGTATTAATACAACTTTTTTTCCGATAACGTCATTATGGCGGATGTCGGTGCAATAAGGCTTTTGAGCGCGAAAACGCCGAGCCGTCATTTTTCTATTACCAACGGTTTCTGAACATCCGCCCACCAATTCAGGTGGCTTTTTTGTTAACTTTTTCAGATGAAAGGGATGTTTGAGATGAAACATTTAATACTTTTGGGTTTAGCTTTGTTAATGTGCGCAAGTTCAGCAATGGCTGCCGAAAATCCGAGCGGAACTTGCGGCACAAATTGTAATTGGGTGCTGGAAAACGGAAAACTCTCCATAACCGGTGGTGCTAACGGTGAAATCGGCACCATGGATGATTATTCTGCCCACCCTATAGGTGATGGTATTTGGGAAAACGATAATACACCTTGGAAAAACTATGTTGATGACATTACGTCTGTTGATGTAAAGGGCATAAAGAATATCGGCGCAACGGCTTTTATTGATATCGGACGCAAAGGTGTTAGTGTAAACTTAGACGACACCATAGAGAAAATAGGTTATTTATCCGGTATCAAAATTGCCGGAAATAAACTACCAACGAACCTCAAATTTCTTGATTCTTGGGCCATCAGCGGAGCTTTTGATGATAATATACCGTATTTAGAGCTACCTGATACATTGAAAACAATAGGCTCAGGAGCACTTCGTCGTATAAATGTGCCGGTTATCATTCCTGATTCCATTGAAACAATTAGCAATAATGGAACTTATTCAGCATTTGGAGGAAAAAATATACAAATTATATGTCGCGGCACTCAAGAAAGTTGCAAACATGTGCAAAGCTTTTTCTCAAAATATTGTCCTTTAGGTGGTATTGGTTGTAAAAAAGAAGAAGATTTTATTGATTTGTCCGGTAATGTGGTATTGGCAGACGAATCGCAGTGTAACAGCTCAAAATATTATTGGACGGGAAGTATGTGCAGCAATCGCCCGACGGACGGCAGTATGATAGAATGTGATGAAGGGTGGTATGCCACCAATAAAGATGTGTGTGCCAGAATAAAACTCCGTTACACTCTGCCGGAAGCAGACGCGGCGACAAGTAATGATAATGAAAATATGATTGAATGGATTTTTGAGTAAAAAAATATCATCCTCTATAAAAAAACGCCGGAATATCCGACGTTTTTTGTTCAACACATATAATTACAGTTTCACCAGTCCGCTCAGCATGGCATAAAGGGCAATTAATGCAATAAACACCAGCAAACAAGCCAAACATTTTTCCTTAGGAGAAAAAACACATTCGTTCGGTTGATTTTGCTTTCTTGCCCAAATATACAACGGAATACCTAAGGCCATAAAAATTACGGCAAGCATTAAGTACTTTAATCCGGCGGCGTATATCAGCCATGCTGAATAACCCACACCCAAAATTGCCGAAAACAAGGCGGCAGAACGCTTGGTATAGGTATTTGTCGGATATTCATGGTCTTCACAAAGTTTCCATAAATAGGCACAGCTAGACAAATAAGCCGGCAACACCATCACTCCGGTTATGCTTAACATGGTGTTCCATGCATTTGAAGAAAAGTAAACTAACAACATGAATAACTGCATAATGGTGCTTGTTACCCACAGTGATACTACCGGAGCATCTTTATCATTTTGTCGGGCAAATTCTTTCGGAAATGTTCCGTTTTGTGCCGCTGCCTGCGGAATTTGTGCCGTAATCATTGTCCAAGCCAACCAGCTGGTTAACACGGAAATAAGCACACCGATATTCATCAGCCAAGAGCCCCATTTACCGACCAACGCTTCCAAAATTCCGGCAGTTGACGGGTTTGCGATTTTTGATAATTCTTCCTGACTCATAACACCGAACGGCAATACGGAAAGCAAAATATAAATGATTAAGCAGCCGATATATCCCAAAAATGTGGCACGTCCCACAGTTTGTGCGGATTTTGCGTGTTGTGACATCACAACGGCACCTTCAATACCGATAAAAGCCCAAAGAGTTACCAGCATGGTGCTTTTTATTTGCTCGGGCAATCCTCCCAAGCGAGCCAGAGTATCCGGATTTTCTCCCCAAAAATCAAATTCAAATTTATCAAATTTAAACATGATACCGACAACCAAAACAAATAGCACTAAAGGCACTATCTTTGCGATTGTTCCGATTAAGTTCACCAGTGTGGCCTGCTTAATTCCGCGCAAAACCAAGGCATTGAATACCCATATCAATAACGAACCGCCGATAATTGAATACAGATTATTTCCGCCGGTGAAATCATGCGGATAAAAATAGTTTAACGCATCCATGGTGATAACGGCATAGCCTACGTTGCCGCATATTTGACATAGCCAATAAGACCAACCTATGGTAAAACCGGCATACGAACCGAAACCCTCGCGGCTATACATATATATACCGGCGGTTAAATCAGGTTTAACTTCCGACAAAACACGAAATGTGTTAACAATAAAATAAACACCGATACCGGTGATAATCCATGCCAAAATAACGGCTCCGGCCGAGGCTCCGGCTGCCATATTTTGCGGCAGGCTGTAAATTCCTCCGCCTATCATGGAGCTGACCACAATACCGGCTAAAGCCCATACACCGAGCAAACTGCTTTTGGGTTTTGCGGTTTGTCGGTTTTCAGTTACTTGAGTTTTTTGTGTCATAATAACCTCTTTCAAACATACATTTCGGGCGGCAAAATGCCGCCTTACTTAAATGAAAACATTAAATTTTAGCCGGTTCTGCCGTTTCAAAATTCAAGAAGCCGAGACATGTCAGGCAATAACCGAATTGTTGAGTAATATTCAGGTAATTATGGAAAAGTTGAAAATCGCTGTGCTTTTCAACACCTCTGATATCAAGTTCATGTTGCAACGATTTGTTGAGCCACATTTCGGCATGTCCGCGTGCCACTCCTTCATCAATATGAGTATCAAAATATTCCACATATTCGGCAGCCCAACCGCCGATTAATTCGCCGTTTTTATCTTTACCCCAGCAAATGCCAACTCCGGTAGCAATAGCTTTATGCTCGTCGCGGTTGGCACCGTTACCGGCCATGATTACTTCCAAAACGGCACCGTGTTTGAATTGGTCAACAACCTTATCAACCGGCACAATACGACCGTAAACCTCTTTCGGCAGAACCGAGGTGTATGGCACAACATTAAAATTTTCAATTTTGGCCTGCATTAAAGCAGAGTCATAGCAAAAAGTTTCAAACGGTTGCGGTGGAATACCTTCGTTGGATTCGCCGACACCGCCGGTATAAAAAGCTAAGGTTGGGTAACGAACACCGTATGTCATATTTTTATCTCCTTAAAATGTTAATTAACTTACGGCAAAACAGATATGACTTTTTTACAGGTGTTCAACCTGTCCGAAAGATTAATAAAAATTTTCTGTAGTAAGAATATTATGCAGTGTGTAACAATAAACTCCGTTCCTGAAACAGGAGATCTTTGTTCAAGGAGATTGCGACGGTCGTTTCACTCCCTCGCAATGACGTTTCCTACCTTACGGTCATTCCGAGGAGCGTAGCGACGTGGGAATCCCTCAAGATGACGGC
>JAFUTN010000012.1 GCA_017484225.1 Alphaproteobacteria bacterium | reverse complement strand
GATACCGCCGAGATTTCCTCCCGAACCCCAATCATCCATAGGAGAATTTATTAAATATTCACGCAAATGTTCCGGCAGAATAATATCGTATTTTTCCACAAATTCCTGCTCGTTGTGAATACTTGGCACACCCCACCCTAGAGAATATGGATAAACTACATTTTGAGCAATCAGTTGAGGATTATTGGTCTTAAGTAAGTCCTTAAACTTTTTGACCGATTTTTTTATATGCTCATAATATTCTGCGTCACTTGTTTCAGCAATAGTAATTTTTTCAGCAACTGCCGCCAAACTCCACAAACAAAGTCCCAAAATCAAAGCAAACTTTTTCATTTTCACACCTCTGGATATAAAAATATCATTGCTAAATTAGAATGCAATAGTTTTAATTTGATATGAAATGAGAATCTTGAAAAAGATAAAATAGTTATAGATACGGAATTATTTTATAAGAATAACCGGTATCTTCTTCCTGTCGGTCGAAGTTCTTGACTTGTTCTTTAACCCAATACCATTGCTCTTTTTTATCGTATTCTTCTATGTAATATGAAATAATTTCATGATGACATGAGTGATCGGCATAAAACATAATATGGCAAGAATAACAATCAAATTTGACATGGTCATCTTCGTTCTCAATTAGGTCACATAAGAATGTTTCGGCTAAGGAATAGTGTTCACCGTCATCATTTATCCCCTCTTGAAAATCGGTAATGCTGTATGGTGTTATTACAGTATCACAAATAAACGAATACCAAAGTCTTGAATATCCGTACATCGGTCGGTAGAATAAAGGGTTTTTAAACACTTGTTCTATCGGCTTTGGTAGAATGATTTTGGGCTTATTATAAGCAAAATATACAGCAACTGAACCTGCAATCACCGCAAACAATCCTAAAATCAAAACTAATTTTTTCATTTTCACACCTCTTGATATAAAAATATCATTGCTAAATTAGAATGCAATAGTTTTAATTTGATATGAAATAAGAATCTTGAAAAAGATAAAAATGGCATGTATTATATGGATTATAATAAAATACAAAATACGGATTTAAAAATAAAATTTCTATGGATAGAAACGAGGCTCAGAGTATTTGAAAAATAATCTGTTTATATTGTTGTGTGTTATATTTTGCGGTAAGGCTTATGCTTTGCCGCAAGATTGGCCGTGTTTTGGTATTGAAGTTGAAAAATATAAGACAGTCAGTGATGCTGACGGTCTTTTTGAATATGCCTACGAAGGAGAAAAAAACGGATATGTTTTGAATATTAATCTATTAGGCTTTTCCGATTTTCCGATATCCTTTGCAGATTGCGGTAATTCCGGTTGTTTTGGTAAAATTACGGAAACAGCAACCGGCAAAACGGAATATTTAAGATTTTTTTGTGAAGAATATAATGATAATTATACTAAAGCCACTTGTTATGTCGGGTTAGGTGAAGAAGTTATCTTTGATAAAGAAGATGATAGCAACTATGTAGTTCATTATCGTTCAGATAATGCACAAAAAACTTTGCGCTTTAATGTAAACGATTGTGACCAATGTTACTGCACTATGTATTGGTATGACGGAAGTACAAAAAGTGAGTCGGGGCATTATGGAATGTCGTGCAGAAAGGAAGAAAACAGAGCGCACTGTTTTACTTACTACGGTTATGAGGTTTGGCGAGATTTCAAGAACGAAGATAATGATTTCAAAAATTGTGTTGGATTAAATTTTTAAGCGTGTAAATTTGTCGTTGCTGGGCGGAACCGTATGAGCCGGAAAGTAAGAAGAAAGACCATGGACCATAGAAAAAATATTAAAGGCATACGGAAGTATGGTTAGCTCATTTTAATAATAAGGTGTTCCAAATTACCGGTGCAGTCATCTTCTTTGATTATATAGCCTTTACCGTATTCATCGTAGCCCTTTATAATAAAATTCTGATATTCGCGATGACATGGTTGATAGGTAATAACTTCGGCACATACATAACAGTCATATTTAACGTGGTCATGTTCATTTTCAATTAGATTACATGAGTATGATTCAGCGATAACCTTAGATGTTTTTTTTGCTTCATCAAAAGGAGGTGTTAAAGTAATACTGTATGGTGTTAAAAAAGTATGCCATGAAGTACGACCATAAGCTTCAAGCGGTCGGTAGAATAAAGGGTTTTTAAAACCTTGTTCTATCGGCTTTGGTAGAATGATTTTAGGCTTATTATAAGCGAAATATGCAGCAACTGAACCTGCAATCACCGCAAACAATCCTAAAATCAAAACTAATCTTTTCATTTTCACACCTCTGGAGTTTATATAGCATGGTTTCGTTAAAATACAATAAAGAACTTGCGGGCATCCGGGGGAAGATTACAACTGTTGGTGCTGGGCGGAACCATATCGGCCGGAAAGATATGCCGACAAGCCGATGATGGTTGATGTCAGCGGTCTTGATATGTTTAAGGATTTGCAAAAAGCACTTAAACCACTTGATTTAACCCCAAAAAACTCCCTGCAATACGCCGCCAACGATAAAACAAATGTGGCGAGTGATGTTTTATATTTCAAAAATATGTTAAGCGATGAGGAATGCTTATTGATATGGCGGAATAGTTATTAAACCATCATTGATAAGTATTTCTTCAAATTCTGCAGAATCATTTTTATTAAATACTTTATGGCTGATAACATAACCATTATCAGCTGTTTTATTTTTTAACAAGGAAAAAGTATGAAATTTTGAAGAATGAGATAAACCCATCAAATCATTACAAAGCATTTTTATAAAATATTCTTGGTTTTCTAATAAAATACATTCTACAGATTGAGTAGTTCCTGTCTCAGAATTTTCATAGTAAATAGAATTTGGTCGCAGTATATAAAAATAGTCTCCATTTTCTCCGGATAATTGTTGATAAAATATAGGGTGTAAAAAAGTAATATCATCTGCCTGCGCATTTATACTAAACACTACACAAAATCCTAAAATCAAAGCAAACTTTTTCATTTTTATACCTCTGGAGTTAATGTATTATAGTTTCGTTAAAATACAATAAAGAGAATCGGCTGAGATGTTCGTGTCGGCGCACGAACATGACGATTTTAAGAGGCAGAAAGGAATTATAACTGTCGGAAAATATCTGCAAATAAGACACTAGAATTTGTAGCCAAGTCCAAGTGTGTAATAGGTATCTTGTTTACTGTCTAAAGGTTTATTTACCGAAGCATTAAAGTCAAAATTCTGCACTTTGTAATCTGCTCTGATATTTAACAAACCGAAATCTCTGTTTAAACGATTTCCGACAATTTTATAACTGCCTACCGTATCTGCCAAATGAGCCGAAGTGCGATATTTATTGCCAAATTCATGCAAATATTTTCCTCCGGTGCTGATTGCCAAAATATTTTTCGGAGAAAATTCAAATTGCTTTTTGATATCCAAACCGATTACAGACTGCATGGAAAGCATATTTTCATTCCCTAAACGTAAACCGTTATTGTTTTCTTTAACATTATCAAAATATATTCCGGTAACATCAAATCCGACATTTGGTTCTAATACTGCAACTTTTGCATCATAGGAGTGTGTGACGGCAAAATCAACACCGTAATAATATTCTTTGGTATCGGCCTTATATACGCTATTTTCGCCTTCACGTCTATAGTGACCGGCAGCATAACCGACTTTAGGTTTTGCCATTATCGTTGTGTCATCTACATTTTTAATAATCGGGGCAAAAAACTCTATCACATTATTGTAACGAGATGAGGAATTATCATACTCACTCTCGGCACGGCCGGCGGTTAAACCGAAACCTCCGATTAGACCGCTATCGGTTTTGTGTTCATAAAATCCGTAAACACCGGCAACCTTATCTTTAAAGCCGACAACATTTCCTTTTTCTTTTGCACTGTTCTTAAATGTAAATGCCTTGACTTTTGCTTTGCTGACATTTTCTTTGGCAACATCTAACAAGTCGCCGTTGATTTCACGCGATACAATACGTTCATTTTCCAAGCTTTGAGCAGAAAGATTCGGCACAAAATCCAAACCGAAAATACGGTTTATTTTTGCATCAAAGGCACCCTTATCGGCCGATTTTTTCAGCATAGCAAAAATGTCTTCGCGCTTTTGTGCTGCGTAGTTTTCTTGTAAATATCCGCCAAGCGAAGAATTTTCTACTATGCTTTCAAACGGTTTCATGGTCATCACAACATCAATGTTTCCATTGTTGTTGGCAACCTTCACGGCATCAAAAAGATACGAGCCGGACAACAAATTAATTCCCTCATCCGAACCGACAAATGAATCCGGATTTATATAGGTTGTTTCAAAGCCTTCTGCGGCAATATTCGCATCAGCATAAATGGTTCCGGATAAGGAATTTGCTTCATATTTTCCTCCTTTACCTATGCTGATTTGTCCGGTTCCGTTTGTGTAGTCATCAAAATTAATAACCGTATCGGAAATTGTGCCGTTATTCAAAATATGACTGTTTCCGGCGGCATGAATTAATGCTCTTCTGCTGCGAAGCACAGCCGAAGGACTCGCTGACCCGCTGCCGGAGTTTTGATTTTCGGTATTTTCACTTGTCTCAGAATCAGATTCCGGATCTGTATCTGTATCTGTTTTTTCTTTATCTTCCACATTTTCATTCAGACGGTTTGTTCCGGCAATAGTTCCGTTATTTACAAAATCTCCGTCCTCCGAAACCGCATACATTCCCCAGCTGGTGTCATTATTTACAACAATGGTTCCGTTGTTAATCATAGTTTCGGCACCGCCGGTTGCATACATTCCGTAAGAATTGGCTGAATCTACGATTATTCTTCCGCCATTGGTAATTACGCCCTCATAATCAGCATACATACCGTAGCTGTTTGCACCGGAGACATTAATTACACCATAGTTGGTGGCTTCATGTCCGGCCTTTGAATACATACCGTAACTGCCGGCTCCGTTCAAATTGAGGACACCGCCGGCTTGGTTGAAGGCTTGAGATGAGCCGCTGCCGGAAAAGATGTAACCTCCGTTAGCGGTTGTAGATAAAGTTATGTAGTTGTTAACAACACCGCCGTCCACAACATTTATTAAAGTTCCGCCGTCTATTGCCGGAATGGTAATATCTTTAAGATTTAGTGTTCCTGCGACATAAAACATATTAAAAGTATCTCTCACGTGCTTAGCTTCGCAATCCATACTGGTGCATATATTAACAGCACCGAATTTTCGTAATTCGGCATTGCCGATAATGGCAAAAGCAATCGCATTAGGTGCATTAACATTGATGGTTGTATTATATATCTGCGGTGCATTTTCACCGACGCCTTCGCCGGCAGAATAAAATGCAACGTCATGATTTCCATACAAATTGATTGTGCCGTTGTTAATAAGATTACTGCTGCCTGCCGCATACATACCGAATGAATAATCGGAATTTATCCATATTGCATTCTGATTATTCAGCGAAGATGTGTATTTAGATTTGCTGGCCATAGCCGCCGAATATTGCGTATAAATTTTTGCGTTTCCGTCATCATCTAAAGCACCAACAGTGATAACACCGTTGTTTACAGCCTTTGCGCCGTTAATGGCATCTTCATAGACATACATTCCGATAGAATTTTTACTGATACTCGGACTTTCAGGTTCTTCACCGATTTTTATATTTCCATAGTTTGTGGCAACACCCAATTTTGTTTCCACAGCCATGGCCGCTACTTCGGTGGAGCCGAACAGGTTTATATCGCCGTTATTATCTGCTGTTTCTGTTTTTGATGTTGTTTTGGTGGTTGTAGAAATTAACGGAACTGCCTTTGTGCTCATTGCCGAATGCTGCACATTCAGTGTATATGTAACCGGAAATTCCTTTGTTTCGGAAGATGAAGAAGATGATGAAGAAGTTGATGATGACGAACTGCTGCTCTCTGCAGATGTAGCATAATAGTTGATTTCACCGTTATTAACGGCCGAACTGTAATTTCCGGCAAAAACGTAAGAATTTGTGGCACTGCGCATAATGTTTATGGTGCCGTCGTTTTCCACTAATGTTCCGCCGCCGTAATCATTTTCTATGGCTGCGGAAGCATTTGAATAAACATTTATTTCACCGGTGTTTACCAAATTTACGAAAGCACCTTCATTGTCACCGTATAATCCGACATTTTTGTTGTATATAGATGTAGTTTCATTACCTAAATTGATTGTTCCGGCATTTTTAACGTAACCGCCGTTATATGAAGCCATGGCAAAGCTGTTGCTGGTATTCATATTAATAGTTCCGTTATTCGTTATGGTGTGATCATCTCTGGTATACAATCCGGAAACGGTTCCGCTTCCTTCAACCGAAACCATACCGTAATTGCCGCGCGTGGTATAAGCATTTGTATTAATAGTTATGTAGCTCTTTTTGTTATTGATAATATCACCACCGTGAACAGACTGCATACCTGCAGAAATGGCATATTCTTCGCTTGAACTTGCTGATGTTGTTTCATTTGGTAAACTAATAGTAATTTTGCCGTTGTTCTGCGCCTTATTATTTGCATCCGAGCGCATACCGACAACGCCGCCGGTTCCGGCACGCAACGTTTTTGTGTTAGTAGTGGTGTAGTTGCCGGCATAAGATAAATCTATTGTTCCGTTATTGGTTAAAACTGAAGATTCGGCACGATTAATGTTTTTGTTATCGGTCAAAAATCCGTTATCCAAATAACTTCCCATACCGATAATATTAACATTTATGCTGTCCGAACTGCCGGAAACACCGGCACTGAGTTCTATTTTTCCGTTATTGATGGCTGTATTTTTGTAATCTACCGAAGTCGGTCCGGAATTGATAATCATTGTTTCCATACCGATAATGCTTCCGGTGCTGGCCGAAGTAGTGCTTCCGTCGGCAGTTGTAGCCGTTCCTTTAATCTCGCCATCATTTGTAACGGTAGAATTTGTGTCTGCGTACATTCCGACAACCGCATCTGTTTCTTTGGTTCCGGTAAATGCCATGCTTATACCGTTGGTTTCGTCTCCTTGCGAGATAACGCCTTTTCCCTCATTCAGAGCTTCAGATGATTCGCTCGCCAGCATACCGATTGATGCATTTTTGCTCGCTACATCAATAAAACCTTTATTATCTGCTACACCTTTATTAACCGCAGCCATACCGACAGTTCCGTTTTGAACAGTCAGTGCGGTATTTTCGGCATTAGTATAAGTTCCACCGTTTTTTGCCTGCAAAATAACATTCAGATATTTTGCATTTTCCGGCATATTTTTGTTCAATTCCATGCCGTCTAATTGTGCATTGGTATTGTTAACAGTGTATTTGGTGTAATTAATTTTATTTCCGGTAGTAGAATCCGTAACTCTGCCGGATGATGCCAAATTAGCACCGCTGCTGCTTATGGTTTCTTCCGTAGGGCTGACGGAACCGCCTCCGGAAGAGGAATCCCCGCCTTTGCCGCCGCCACCTCCGCCGGAAGCAACGGCCGCAACCACTCCGCCAACGGCTAAGGCACCAAGTCCCCACCAAACCCATGGCGAAACAACATAACTTTCTTTGCCCATTTTACCGTAAGCGGCACGAGCCGTAGAATTAACGGAAACAACACCTGATGAGTTGACAAAGCTCTCATATCCGGAAACATTTTGTGTGCAAGGGTGACGCGGATTTGCTCCGGCTGCTCTGAATGCGTTGTATGTATAAGCATCACGTCTTTTGGCGGCAATACATAATCCGGTATCACCGTTCTCATCCATAACATCAATATTCATACCGCGATGAACCGAACCACGCAAAGCTTCCACATTGCCTTGTTGTGCCAAACTATACATACGCGAAAAAGATTCCGGCACCAACATTTGCGCCTCAACTCGGGCAGGCAAACAAGAAAGCATAACGCTTCCCATAACCGAAACACATATTGTTTTTGATATAATGCTGTTATCAAACATACCAATCCCCTTAACGGACAAACTTTTTCTGTCACTTTACCTCATATTTTTTAAGTTTTGGTTAAAGGATACTTTTGCAAATTAAAATTAAACAGGAGGCACAACAAAAAATCAAACTTTACAAAACAAATCTTTTTTGTTAGCATTAACTCAGAGTGTGAAAAAACGCACTTCAGGGCGTGACAACCCTTTATAAATAGCAGTTGTAAGAAAAACAACTTAGGATTGGTTTATACCGATGATTCGTTCGTCTGAGCGGATGTCGGTGTCATAAGGCTTGTAGCACGAAATCGCCGAGCCGTTTTGCTATTTATACGGTTTGTCAACATCCGCCCACCATTTTAGGTGGCTTTTTTATTAACTGCAACGAAAGGATGTTTGATATGAAACGTTTAATATTTTTGAGTTTGGTTTTAACACACATATTGACAGGCAAAGCACAATCCGATACACCAACATCAGGATTTTGCAATGATGAAAAAACTTGCTTGTGGAGTTTGGATTCCGACGGAACCATGACTATTTCTGCTAAACAAGGATACGAAAATGTTAAAATGAAAGATTTTTCTTGCTCGGCAGATATATGGGGGACTTGCAACTTGGTAGCAGGAAACAGACCATGGGAAGCAAATATAAACAACATTAAAAATATTGTAGTCGGAGATAATATTGTAACCATCGGTGCAAATGCATTTCAAAACGCCACATCATTATTGACTGTAAGCGGCATGAAGGATGTAAAAAATTTAAATCAGGATGCATTTTGGTATGCGACATCATTAAACAGTATTTATATGCCCGCCGTAGAAAACATCGGAAACGGAACTTTTTGGAATACAAATTTGGAAAGTATAGATATTCCCAATATAAAAAAAATTGAAGACCAAGCATTTCACCATACTTCACGTCTGGAATTTGCCGGAATCCCCGAAGGTGTTATATTTACTGACTCAGGTATTTTTGCTGGTTCTAAAATCCCAAAATGTGCTTCTCATGGAGAATGCGGGAGTTGCGGAGATAAATTTGTGCAAGCAGGTGTAGGGTGCGTAAGTGATTGTTTTGACGGATATTATCCAACGAATCAAGGATACTGTAAGGTAATTAAACTTCGTTACACCTTGCCGGAAGCAGACGAGGCGACAAGTAATGATAACGAAAATATGATTGAATGGATTTTTGAGTGAAAAAAACTACTGTCATCTTGAGGGATTCCCACGTCGCTACGCTCCTCGGAATGACCGTAAGGTAGGAAACGTCATTGCGAGGGAGTGAAACGACCATAAGGTATGGAGTGTCATTGCGAGGGAGTGAAACGACCGTCGCAATCTCCTTG
>JAFUTN010000011.1 GCA_017484225.1 Alphaproteobacteria bacterium | reverse complement strand
GTGTTTGTGGTCGGGGCGACGAGATTGGCTTGATTTTTTGTAAAAAAAATCTGTGCCGCTGCGGCGGCTATGCCTTACGGCACCGGCACACCCCCGTGTGCCTTAGCCTCCTTGTCAAACACGCTCTCTCGCGTGTTCGAACCGGCGTCCCAAAAACAAAATAAAAAAACACCACCTAAGAAGGTGGTGTTTTTTTATGTTGGTCGGGGCGACGAGATTCGAACACGCGACATCTTGGTCCCAAACCAAGCGCTCTACCAGGCTGAGCTACGCCCCGATTAACGTCGTTATATTTACACCATCATTTTTTATTTTGCAAGTATTTTTTTTATTTCATTGAAAATTTTTTAATTTCCGGCTTATGAAGTTCAATCGTATATTTAATATAACAACCATTGTCGCCTATTGCTAATAAGTGTTGTTGAGTTTGTTTATGAATAATCAAATTAGCAATATAATCCGGCTTGTTGAAAAGGATGGAAGAAAATTTTACTACTATTTTATGTTGAAATTCTGGTACAATATTTGAGCAAACATTTAGAAGATGCAAGTAATATTATGGTTTGTAATGGTAAAAAAAATGCGGCTGCTTACAACACCGGAAGGACTGGATTGTTGGAACCGGTTATTGGATACAATCCCCCTTTCCTCGTCACAAAAAAGAACCGGAACTCGCGCGCGAAAAGTCGTTGAAAGACATTTGACGCCATAAAAAAGGAGCTTTTCAGCTACTTTTTTTTATTACCATATTTCGTCATAAGTCAGAGTAGGATCATTCAAACGTTTTATGTATCCGTTTCCGTTATCCTTCTTCTCAAAACTTACATTGCCGTTTTTCAGCTGTTCCAAATAGTCATACTGATCAACCGTTTTCTTAAAGTCTGCCGAGCCGTTAAAAGCTCCAAACATATTTTTGCGGTCAAAGTAGCAATATGTTGTAGCATAGGCTTCCAACGTATTACGGCGAACAGGGAAAATGTTCCAATAAACAGATGCTGAACCGGAAGAATTATATTCCTTAATATTGTTAGTGTTAGAAATAAGATCACCGTATACAGCACCTTCATAGATAAAGCCCATTAAAGCTGCCCATCCAACGGCATATCCGGACTTAGTAACATCACTGGTCACATAATCTTTTGTATCGGTTTCAGCTCCGTTATACACCGGAACAACGTTTGTTTTCAACCAAGAACTCTGTTGAATCGTGAGCGGAGCCGAACGGTCGCCGTTTACGGATGTTAATACATACGCAGGATTCAAAATTTTATCTGATTGATTGACTTTGTCAGGATAAGCAACAACTTGACTTCCTACTTCTTCCGTAACAACAACATCAGTGTCAATACCTGTTCCCTTAATGTGCATTGTTCTGGAATCACCGGTATTCATTTTTGCGGTTTCCAGTTGCATATATGCCTGCGAATCAACACCCGGCTGGGTTACCAGAGAATCATTATATGCCGAAGGGTCCGGAGCATTTGTTTCCACATAGTAGAACGAACCTGTCTCACTGCTGTATCCGCCGTCACCTGCCGAAGTATATGAACCTTTTTTCAATCTGCCGGCTTGACCAATCATAAAGCTTTGCGGAGACATGGTTACCAAACGCGTATATCCCGGAGGACATTGCGGAGCCGGAATAACTCCTAAATAAGGAGAAGCCCAACTCTCTTCGGAGTTAATGGTAAAACTGCTGTTGGTAAACGGTGTAGGAGTTTTACCTCCAACAGTAATGCTTCCGGTATTATACTTAAATTTCAAATTCTTTAAGTTATCATGGTATGTATTGTTTACGATATACACACCTTTAGTGATAAAGTCCGGAAGAACATCACTCAATCTGGCTCCACCGCGGGTTGTCAGTTTAATATCATGCATAACCGAGGTATATGCCGGATTTACCATATATGTATCATATCTGTTGGCAGACGAGCCGTTGTATGTTTTGTAAATAGTGTCGCTGCCGACAGAACCGTTGTTTACATTAAAGAACTCAGGAACAGCAACTGATGCACCATTTTCATCCTTATTGTTTGCAACGAATCTTGAAGCCTGAACAACACCATATCCCTGACTCGCACTGCTTTTGACAACATTATCTCTGCTTGTCATGTTTTGCGGTTGAACGGCAACCATTCCTTTACGAACATAGACAGTGCCGCCGCCCATTCCATCGTTGGTATTTGCACCGGAATCTATTTTTGATGTCGGAACAGCCTCTTGAGCTCCGGAATATTCATCAACCGTCAATACTTGAGAATAATTAGGATGATCCGTTCCTCCGCCGATATTTACGGCCGATTTATTATCATATCGTCCGACAGTCATATAGCGATAATCATCACCTGTTGCCGAAGCTGTGGCATCTGATGTAAATACGGCACTTCCATGCACGGCAACATCATACTTATTGCTACCTTCGCTTGTGATACCGGAAGCATTGTTACCGCGCACTTCAAATCTGGTTTTACCATCTTTATCTTTAACCGTAAAGTTGGTTTTATCTACCAAGACATTTGTATTCGGATCAGCGATAGTAGTGTTTGGTTCTATATATAGTGTATTTTCCTGTAATCTCTCACCAATAGTATTATTTTTAATGTTTAATGATCCTGTATCGTTATTCATATATATATCTATTTGTTCGGTGCTTTCCAAATCAATACCCGTGCCGTTGGCAACCTTCAAATAGCTTTGTGCACCGCTTGATGTAGACCAATCAGCATTGTTTCTGTCAATCAGCCCCGTAAACATTTTAATTTCACCTGAACTAACATCAAATCCCGTACCTAATGATGGAGCTCCATTAGGATTTCTGCCGTGAATACCATTGGCATCAACCGTCAGCCACTTATATTCATCATCAATATTTTGAGAGCCGGCTTGCAGTGTTGCAAGGCGGAGCTTCTGCGCATCTATCTGACGAGCGGCTAAAAGACCGTCAACTTTCGTATTGGCACCGATATAAACCGGAAACGTCGGAGAAGTATTATATCTGATTTCAGGTATTTCATTTCCGTTTTCATCAAGTTTATAGCCGCTACGAGCAATTTTAACTCTGCTGTTGAAGTCTTTATTATAATTATCCCCATCTTTTTGAAAACCTTGAACGGAGAACACATCTTCATTAATCAATGACACCTTACCGGAACCGGAATTTTTTTCACCATACAAAATATGTCCGACCGGAAGATTTCCCAAAGATATGGTATCCCAATCATCACTTTCGGCCATCACAACATTACCACGGCTCTTAACATTACCGCTACCATCAACCTGAAAATTATAAGCTTCGCTGTATCCGGCTGAATTATTATAACCGAATTGCAAGGCATCTTTTGTTGTATTGAATGCGTAATTTCCGGAAGCATCTGCACCGGTTTTCAAGCTTGTGTCATCAGCTTTCAAATTAGCAATGCCGGCAGCCTCGTTTACGGCCGCCTCCAAAGTGCCTTTAACAAATGCCGAGCTGGTGTCACCGGTCATATACAAGCCATATTGATTGTCTGCTTCCGCCGTTTGTATCTCTGCCGCTGACATACCGGACGTATTTGATATTGCAGACTCGGCGCCGATAATTAATCTTTTTACATCACGAATACTGTATGCGGAGTCTTTTGAATAACGGTCATTACCGTCAGGTCGTCCCATAAACAAGTCGGCACGCATGGTATTGCGCCACTCCTCACCTTCCGTATATGTTCTGTATAAAAACTTATCGGTGTCTTCTTCGGTATTAACATTGTTAATTGCATCAGATGATGCCGTCACTATTGAATATACATTAACATTTTCATTACCGAAAACATCCGTAAAATCAGAATCTTTCAATTCCCAAATTCCGCCGATACCTTTTGCCTGTTTTTCTGCCGAAACATAACCGCCGCTGGCACCGATCATACTGGCAATACGCGCTGTTCTCTCTTGTCCCAGACCGGTGTCTTTACCCGATTTTGCCGGAAACAGCAAAAACGCCGTTAAACTGTTACCGTCACGATGAACACCGATTTTCGGCGTATTAAAATCATACAACGCCTTGCTTGTATCAAAATTATACGGCAGATAAGGACGTAAATCATTAATGCTTATAACCCTGTTAGTTTCGTTGTTAGCCCGCATATCACGGATAAGATCACCGTAAGTTGCGCCGATAAGTGAGTTTGTTGCACCCAAATACGTTCTCATTGTGGTTGCCGTATTAATATCTTCAACCTCCAACGCGCGCTCAGCTGATTTTTTATACATAGTCGGCGTAACTACGGCTATAAGTCCCAGCATAGCCAGAGCTTCAATCATCAAACCGCCTTTTTGCGCCATTTTTTTTGAGAACTTATCAGTCATAGTCTTTCTCCTTATCGCATCCATTTTTTAACATCATTATATTACTGCTCCGAACAGTGGCCGCCCGTATCTTTAACATTGTATTTGTTATATGAAAACAAGCACGCATTACCGTAGCATTCCGTAGCAAACTTTCCGCCCTCGGCCATCAGTCCGCTGACAAATCCCTGACGTTTGGTAGGATCTCCCATCATAACGCCGAATTTATCGTCATCTATGTTTTGATTGTTTACGTTATCCCAATCTGAGCGGGAATGGTGCAAAGAACAACCGTTTTCCGCATCACAAATTGTCCATCCGAACATACCGCCGGAAACATAACTTTTAGCCACAAAATTAGTCAATGCCGGTAACGGAGAAATTTCATCTCCGGCTTTTGTTATCCATTTATCGGGAATTTTCACATACGAAATCAGATAACGATAAGAACTTACCGCACAATTAACGCTTAGTTCGGGTGAAGATTCTATTTTTCCGGCAAGGCAATAAATTTCATGCTTCGGAGCAAAGCTTGCCACACGCTGATATCCGATAGGCAAAAAGCCTTGCAGTCCTTCATATTCTATTTCCATTATGTTTTGAGAGCTTGACGGATTGCGTTTCATTATCAAATCACACTCCGTAGCTTGCATTGCCGCAACGTGTTCTATACGGAATCTGCTCACAACCGAAGCAGCTTTCGCTTCCGATATATATCCGTCTTTATCACTGCGCGGCGATAGGTTGAAAAAAGTAAGAGCAACCATTATTGACGCAAGTAAAATCCATATATACACTTCATCCTCACAACATAAACAATCCAATCTATCTTAAATTTACCATAAACATTCAAACAATGCCAGAATCTTTTTACATTCCGGCAAAAGTTTAATATTTTTGTAACATTATAGTTTTTATGAGTAAAAAAATGATTAATCCCATATTACAAGCCATGTTTGCACCGTTTTTCAAACAAAAAAATGTTTATTATTGACTTTTGATATATACCTTTTATCTTATAAAAAGTTTAGTCCGTTTTTTAGGGAGAAATATGATGATGTTTTTTTCTTGTCTGCTTATGCTGTGTTTGTTTTATGCTTTGCCTGTGTTGGCAAATCCGGCATGTGCCGTATGCACGGTCGGTGTTGTGGTAGGGCTTGAAGTTGCACGCAATTTAGGCGTTGATGACGGAGTTATTGCCGTTTGGTCAGGTGCATTACTGGCTTTAATCGGATACTGGACAATTTTATGGTTTGAGAAAAAAGGTTGGAATTTCAAATTCCGCAACTCTATTCTTATGCTGCTTTCATTTTCAATGATTGGCGGAGTGTATATCAAAGATTTGGTTTATTCCCCTCGCCCGATTTTAATTTTTTATTTGGATCCGTTTTTATTCTGCGCCATTTTAGGAGCATTGTTGTTAATATACTCATCAGTGTTTTATCAATGGATGAAAGCCAAAAACGGAGGGCATGCACACTTTCCTTTTGAAAAAGTATTGCTTCCGATTGCTGCTTTAGCTATTGCCAGCTATGCCATTAACCATTATCAGTTTTGCCTGCCTGCCGGTGCTGAAAATATCAGCTCTTTTGCGGCAGACGGATCGGATATTTATGACTTCAATAAATAAATTACGATATTTTGTTGATTTATCTTATTAAATGCTTGATTTTTGTAAAAAAGACGTTATTTTTAATGTGTTACAATGTTAAAGGAGTAAAACTATGTTAGAAATGCCTGAGACTATGGTTGAAATGGCCTTGAAAACAATGGGTGACCGCTGGAAAGTTATGATTATCCAAGAGTTAATGGAAGGCACAAAACGTTTTGGTGAAATCAAAAAAGAACTTGGTAACATTACACAAAAAGTTTTAACAGCGAATCTGCGCTCTTTGGAAGAGAAAGGTATTTTGATTCGCACTGTATATGCACAAATTCCGCCGCGCGTTGAATACACTCTGACAAATTTAGGATACAGCCTTAAGCCTGTGTTGGATTCTATGAAAGCTTGGGCTGAAGAATATTACGAACAAAATGTAAAATCCTTATTGCCGGATATGGCGTAATCAAAAAATCATTATTGCCGGATATGGCATAATCAAAAAGGAAGCCGATTGGCTTCCTTTTTGATTATGTTTTACGGTGCCTAAAAAGATTTGTCACGTAAAATGTCAGCAACACCACTGCCAAGCATTCCACAACACCGGCATACGTAAACAAAATGTTTTTGTCTGCCATTCGGAGCATCCAATAGGTTATCCCCATCAGAGTAAACCAACAGAAGACTCCCAAAAAAGGATATTCGGCGGCGTAGGATTTTTTTTCTTTTTCAGAATCCGATAATTCGCCGGCAAACATAACTCCATAAAACACAGCCACGACAAAGATGACTGCAAAAAATGCATAAACTTCCATAACTATATGTATTTAATTGTTAGACATATTGCCATATTAACATTTTTTGACAAAATTGCAACAAATTTATATTTTTTCCATAAATTTATTCAAAAGCAACACTCCAAATCCGCTTGCGCCTTTCGGATACATTGCTTTGCTGCCATCTGTTAAATCCATACCGGCAATATCAATGTGCGCCCATTTAGTATTTTTTTCTACAAATCTGTTCAAAAAGCAGGCTGCCGTAGCCGAACCGGCATTGCGCCCGCCGATATTTTTCATATCGGCAATATTTGAATCCATCAATTTATCGTATTCTTTATCCATCGGCATGTGCCACAAACGCTCACCGCATTCATCACCGGCAGCTTTCAAAGTCTTAATCATTTTTTCGTTGTTTGAAAACAATCCGGCAAAGGTATTTCCGAGTGCAATCACGATAGCACCGGTCAATGTGGCCATATCTATAACATATTCAGGCTTAAATTCTTTTTGGATGTATGTGAGGCAATCAGCCAAAACCAAACGCCCTTCCGCATCCGTATTCTGCACTTCCACCGTTTGCCCCGACATGGAGGTAACAATATCCCCCGGACGATAAGCCGAACCGGAAGGCATATTTTCCACCAAACCGACAACCGCCACAACATTTTTTTCACAATGCCCCAAAGCCAGAGATTTCATGGTTGCAACCATAGCTGCCGCACCGGCCATATCTTGTTTCATATCCCACATATTATTCGCCGGCTTTAATGAAATGCCGCCGCTGTCAAAAGTAACACCTTTTCCGACCAAACCTACTTTATATTCGGAACTGTTTTTGTTTCCGTTCCATTTAATCACGGCTATCCGCGGGCGATTAGCCGACCCCTGCCCCACCGCATACGCTAAATTAAAACCTTTTTCCTTCATGGATTGTTCATCCAACACTTCAATATCCAATCCGAGATATTCCAAACGACGTATATCCGAAGCCAAAATTTCCGGCGTCAGCTGATTTGCCGGCTCATTGGTCAAATCACGGGCATAGCGCACGCAATTAGCCAAAGAAGCAAAATCCTTGTAATCGGAAAAATCCTTAATTCCTGTAAATACAACTCTTTCCAGCTTAGGATAAAAATCATCTTTTTTCTTGGTGAAATACTTATCAAAGCGATATGAGGCCATTTCCAAACCAAAGGAAAAATCACACACGGCCTTTTCGTTAAAACCGATAATTTTAATTTTCACTTCTCGGCTGTTTTTCAAAAATTTGTAAGCATACGCACCTGATTTTTGCCAATCCAATGCGTTTTGTTTTGCATCTGCAACACAAACAAAAACTTTATATGAACCCAAACTGTATTCTTTTATTTTGTCTGTCGGTGATTGTTTATTGATTGCCGATACCAAAATCCGTTCTTCGGCATTAAGTTCTGCCGTAATCTGTGACGTTTTAGATGCTATCAGCATTTTATCGCTTTTTACTTTGATATTTTTTCCCAATGCAAATTCTACCATTATTTTTCTCCGTTACAAAAGTTGTTCATAACTGCACTATATAATCAATTTCGTAAAAAAAATGTATAGACATTTATTTTTTTGTAAGCTAGTATTTGACAAAATAAAAAAAATAATCGGACCAAAGCAAAATGAATAAGAAAAAAATCTCATACAAAGAAAAACACAAACAAAAAAGAGAAAAATATTCAAATATACTTCCAAATGATGAATATGTTAATCATGTCAGCAACAAATTCGTTTTGCTTTTAAATAGTGACAAATACTTTTATAATGGGTTTTCAACCCTCAGTCACCAAGAGCAACTGACATATATCGCTTTGTTAAGAGAATATACTAAAGACCGAAACAATGTGCGTCATTCAATAGCGGAAAAACAGCTTAATGTTATACACGAAAAAACAGGTTCTTCGTATGAAGAAGGAACTTGCGCCCCTTTGTTTGTTGATGAAAAAAGATTGGTGCGCATGGATTGTTACGGCTCAATAAACCGCCGACGCGAGGATCAACTCAGCCCGCTATACAAATATTTTCGTGAAAGACAAGGGCAAAAGAATTACAAACTTTCCCTTTATGATTTAGACGCTTCTCCAAACTGGCGGGTTATGGCTCAATTTCAAAGTTTTCGTAATATAGAAGACCAAATTAAGCTATATATGCAGAAAAATAAGTTTCATCCCGATACACTGAAGGTTATGACTGTCAGCGATTTTTGCGACGTTATTTATAATATTTTCGCAAATAAAGATGCGGAAAGAGCTCATTTTGTAGAAAAAGAAGATTGTATTCGGAACCGGTATGTTCGCTCTTTTATGAAAAATTACGGTAACAATTTCCGCAACTTGTTACTCAGCAAAAAAATTGATGAACGTTGCGTTAATTCATTATGCAACCAGATGAAACGTTTCGGTGCGTGTGATTTGGACGGATTGGTCGTTACGGAAATTTATCACACGCCAAGAACACTTAAAGCACTAAAGCGCAACGGATATAATGTCGGTAAAGCAAAAGTCGGCGATAAAATACCGCAAAAACTTGTAGATGAGCTGATTGACGAAAACAAGGCCAACCTCATTTTAGCCCGAGACAGAAACGGAGAACCTGTTGATAGATATGTTTTACCGAGATTGGAAGTTCATCACGGATATGCCGTAAAATTTACGGATTCCGAATCTCTGGCCGCTTCAAACTACCCGAACAATTTGGTATTGGTTGAGTCTAAAATGCACCAATATTATTATCACTTGTTTGATACGCTTGTAAAACACGATAATATGCAGACATTTTTCTCTCATCTTAATATTACAGACAAACAAATGCGCACAAGAATCGGATTTGCCGAAAATGATGCCGTATTCGGAGATTTGGAAAACAATCAAGAGTTCCTTGAACGACGACAAGAGGATTTGCTACATAAGGCTAATTATTACGAATGTCAGGCCGAATATATGAATAACGTTGCAATCGTTATTAAAAAACACAACATAAAAGTCAACGAATACGGGTATAATACATACAACTCAATGGCAGACGAACTGCACAGTTTTATTGCTGACAAATTGGAGTTGACGGAATTTAAAAAAACTGTTAGCATTGCTCATAATACAAAATCAAGATAAGGCACAATCAGATGGGAAGTTTTATTCGTAACCTTAAAAACAGAAGGTTTGCTCAAGGTGAAAAATTGGATGCGGAATCCCTTATTGTGGCACAAAAAATATTGGTAAACATGAAGCTTGATTTTTTGCCTCATTCTTATACGGAATTTCTCAAGACATACAACGGAATTAAGGCCGAAGGAGCATATATTTTCGGTGCTACCGTTGATGATGATTTGGATATTATTGATAAAAACGAGCAAATGCAACGCCCGCGAAACTGCATTATTTTGGGTTACAATGACTTTGATTTGTTGGTGTATCATTTCAAAAAACATAAGTATATGGTTTTAGACCGAGAAGACTACACCATTATTGATGAATACAATGAAAAAAATCTGGAAGATGCTTTGGCGCAAATTTTTAATGTGTAACAAAAATGAGTAAGATATTTTCAAACACGGAAGATAATATTTCCCAAGCGGCCGAAATAATCAAAAACGGCGGTTTGGTAGCTTTTCCGACCGAAACGGTTTACGGACTCGGGGCAAATGTTTATGACAGTAAAGCCGTGGCAAATATTTTTGCGGCCAAACAACGTCCTAAATTTGACCCGCTGATTTCTCATATTGCCGAAACGGATATTCTGCGGGAATATGCGGCAACCGACGAAAGGGTTTTTGCTCTGGCAAAAAAATTTTGGCCGGGACCGCTGACTTTTGTTTTGCGGCGCACAGATGATAATCCCAGCATAGACTTGGCTTGTTCCGGATTACGAACCCTAACTGTAAGAATGCCTAACCATCAGGTGGCTCTTGATTTAATCCGCAAAAGCGGAGTTCCGATTGTTGCTCCATCCGCAAACAAATATCAAGCCGTTAGTCCGACAACGGCACAACACGTTCTTGAAGGTTTGGGAGAAAGTGTGGATATGATTTTGGACGGCGGACAATGCAAAGTCGGTGTAGAATCCACCATTATTGACCTGACCACAAGCAAAGTTGTGTTATTACGTGCCGGTGGAACGGCAAAAGAAGATATTGAAAACTTTTTGGGAGAAAAAATCCTTATTTCCGCAGGTAATCCGGAATTACCGACTGCCCCCGGACAGTTATTGCGTCACTATGCACCAAAGAACATTTTAAGAATTAATGTCACTCAACCTGATGCTGATGATTTTTACATAGGTTTTGCCGAAACAGACGGTGATTTGAACCTTAGTCCTTCAGGAAATTTATCCGAAGCAGCCAGCAACTTATTTGCTTTTTTACGTTTGGCCGATAAATCAGCTAAACACGGAAAAATTGCCATAGCACCAATTCCTACGCAAGGACTTGGTTTGGCAATTAACGACCGAATAAAAAGAGCTTCTTACAAAAAATAACAAAAAAAGCGGTATGGTTACCGCTTTTTCTTTTACAGCAACTATTTTTTTGTTGCTGTCTTTTTCTTAGTTTTAGCCGTTGCCTTTTTAGCTTTTGCCTTTTCGGCAGCCTTAGCTTTGGCTGCTGCCTTTTTAGCTTTTGCCTTTTCGGCGGCCTTAGCTTTGGCTGCTGCCTTTTTAGCTTTTTCCTTTTCGGCGGCCTTAGCTTTCACTGCTGCTTTTTTAGCTTTTTCCTTTTCGGCGGCCTTAGCTTTCACAGCAGCTTTTTTAGCTTTTTCCTTTTCGGCAGTTTTAGCTTTCACTGCTGCTTTTTTAGCTTTTTCCTTTTCAGCGGCCTTAGCTTTCACAGCAGCTTTTTTAGCTTTTTCCTTTTCGGCGGCTTTAGCCTTCTTGGCGGCAATTTTAGCTTCTTCTTTTGCTCGCTTGGCTTCTTCTTTCGCGGCTGCTTTTTCGGCCTTTGCCTGCTCTTTAGCTTTTTCTTTCGCGCGCTTTGCTTTTGCTTTCGCAGATGCTTTTTTGCGTTTTTCTTTAGCTTTTTCTTCGGCATTCTTTTCTGCATTATTCCAAGATTGCGAAACAGCCAGAGCAGCTTCCAACTCACGTTCGTTACACAAACCTACGGCAACCGGATTTTTTGGATTCAGTTCATCCATACCGGCATATTCACCGCTACGTATTTTTTTAATTGTAGGCTTTGTGGTTCCAATCAGTTTGCAGATTTGAGAATCAATAATCTCAGGACAATTTTTTATCATCCACAAAATAGCGGCAGGTTTGTCGTTACGCTGCGAAGGAGAAAGAACTTTTTTTGCTTTAGCATTGCGCTCTTTAACATTTTTTTCCAGCACATTAGCCACTAAATCGGCTGTTTTATCTGCCTCACAGCGGCGAATTTCTTCCCAAGAAAGTTGTCCGTTATTAATAGGACTCATTCCGACAATATTTGCGGCAATATCACCATCTGCAATAGCTTGAACTTCCAATTCATGAATTTCGCAAAATTTTGCTATTTGGCGAAACGTTAATGCAGTATTGTCAATCAACCATACTGCTGTTGCTTTAGGCATTAAAGGAGATGTCATTTTATAAATTCCTTTCACTTATACATTTGCATAGGTCTACAATAAACAAGGTTTTGTCGTTAGACAAGATTTTTTTTTATTTTTATCACGCAAAAATTAAAGCCCGCCGTTTTGGCAGGCTGAAACTTCATTTACACCGAATCAGTTTGTTTTCAAACCGAAAGAAGCAAACTTTTCATTGAACTTGCCGACACGGCCGCCGTTATCAACAATACGACGAACACCTGTCCATGCCGGATGAGACTTAGGGTCTACTTCAAGCATCATTTTGTCGCCGGCCTTTCCCCAAGTTGACATAGTTTCAACTTCTGTTCCGTCTGTCATCACGTATGTAATCTTGTGATAATCAGGGTGAATACCTTTTTTCATTTTAATCTCCAATATTTAACACATTTATATCAGTTTGGCACTCTTATACATTATGCAGAAAAAATACGCAAGCATTATTTTCAAATTTTTGCATTTTTTTGCTATTTTGCCATTTTATCGGCAATTTTTTGCTTTAATGCTTCATTGGTTGCCAAAATACTGCCTCCGAACAAAACCTTATGCAAATCTTCGGAACGAACATCAGTCTGCCCCAAAGAGAAGATATATCCTCCGGCCTCTTTAACCAACAGCATACCGGCGGCGAGTTCTGCCGGTGCAACATTCTGCGCCACAACGGCATCTAATTTACCGGCTGCAACATAGGCTAAATCATGAGCAACCGAACCGCTGACAAGAACATTTTTGCTGATTTGTAAAGCTTTGGCAAAAATATCGGAATTTGCACCGATTAATGCTTTTTCCGGCTGTTTTTGTGAGGCAACACGGATTCTTTCCAAGTTACGGAAACCCTCTTTAAAAGCTCCGTTTCCTCTTTCGGCAAAAAACATTTCATCATATATCGGGGCAAACACAACGCAAGCCGAAACAACATGGTTTTCCATCATGGCAACGGAAATAGAAAATCCGGCATTCCCGTGAGCAAAATTAGCATAACCGTCAATCGGAGAAATCAAAAAACAGTTTCCGTTTGCCGGTATTGTTCCCTGAGATGAAATAACAAAGGCATAATCCGGCTTAAATTTTGCCAGTTCATTTTGCAATACGCCGGAAACTTTTTGCAACGAGCGAGCGGCAAAACCATTGTCACCATGCACAGAATTTTGCAAATGTTCCAACTCGTTAAAATCGCGCGTCAAAGCAACAGAAGCTTTTTTGACCGCTCCGCTTATTGCGCTCAAAACCGGTGAAATATAAGCCATTATTTTGCTCTTTCCACATAGTTTGCTTCAGAAGTTCCGACAACAATTTTGTCACCTACACCGATAAATGTCGGAACGGTTGTGCGAACACCGTTATCCAAAATTGCCGGCTTATATGAAGAAGTAACCGTCTGCCCTTTTATTACCGGCTCGGTTTCAACAACTTCACAAACAACCTGAAGCGGTAAATCAACCGAAATAGGCTTACCGTCAATATAAGAAATGCGAACTTGCATACCATCCGTCAAAAACGGACGCGAATCGCCCAAAATATCGGCCGGCATATTGAATTGTTCAAAAGTTTCATTTTCCATAAAGGTTAAACCGGTTGCATCTTCAAACAAAAATTGACAATCTTTGTCTTCAACCATCAACTTTTCAACCGTATCTTCGGTTCTGAAGCGCTCATTTGTTTTTGTTCCGGCTTCAACTTCTTTCATTTCCACCTGCATAAAAGCACCGCCCTTACCCGGTTTAATATGAACAGCTTTAGTGATTGTCCATGGTTTTCCTTTGTATTCAATTACCCAACCGATACGAATTGATCCTGCGAGTTGTTTCATCTTGTTAGTTCTCCTATTTACAATTTTAAAAATGATTAATTTGTGGCTGAAACATAAACTATTTTTTTTGTTTTGACAACAAAAATCGTAAAGAACGTTCAATAAAACACTTTACATCAATTCCGATTTTTGTTAGAATCCGCACAGAGTGTAAGAAATGTGCACTTTAGGGCGTAGTAACCCTTTATTTCGTCGGTCGTTATGCATAGCGACGTTAAATTGTATGCCGATTTTTCGTTCTGCATTTGAGCGGATGTCGGCTTGATAAGGCTTTAGCGCGAAAACGCCGAGCCGTTTGACGAAATACGGTTTACTAACATCCGCCCACCATTTCTGGTGGCTTTTTTATACGCAACTTTTAAAGATAGGATGTTCGGTATGACATATTTAATTTGTAACAGCTTAAAAAAATTTGAATTAATTTTACTTCTTACTTTCGGAATAATTTTTAGTTCCTTTGCCGAAACGTGGGATTGCGGAACAATTCCGGAAACGGTTTTTTGTAAATTGAGCGAAAACGGAACTCTGACGGTTTACGGAAACGGAGAGATGAAAAATTACGGTTATGTTGATGAACAAATTGCAGGCAACACAATACGAAAATCTACCGCCCCGTGGATTGATGATGTTAAAAAAGTTGAGATAAATGACGGAGTAACATCAATAGGAGCGTATGCTTTTATGCACGCAGAACAATTAACCGACATAAGCGGCATGAACAGTGTGGAAAAAGTCGGACACGCGGCTTTTTGGAATGATAAAAACCTGCAAAGCATATACATACAAAATGCAACAATTATAGAAAGCCAAGCATTTGAAAGATCCGGTCTGATAAGTGCCATATTGCCGAATGTTCAAACATTGGGAAACTGGGCTTTTGTGAATGCCTCTGCATTAAATTATGCAGAACTTTCGGACAATGTTTCTTTAGGTATAAATGTTTTTTACGGAAGCAATATAACAACTTGCAAAAGCGGAACGTGTATCGGCAAATGCACGGAAGGATACAACTTTTATTACGGATATTGCCTGCGCACACGTTATACACTGCCGGAAGCGGATGAGGCTACAAGTGACGATAATGAAAACAGTATAGAGTGGATTTTTGAGTAACTCGGCGTTTATGTTGTAAATCAAATGATTTTTCTGTATTTTACATCATCAACAACAACAAAATCCGCCTCAAAGCTTTTTGTATCCATATCATTATCCATAGGCATAATTGCACTCTGAATCAAAAACAATTCATTATACCAACTCAAAAGTTCGGCTGTTTTTGCGGCTCCGTCTTTCCAAACCCGAAAAATAACAAAATCGGGTTCACACTCACTAACAAGCATAGCTTCATGCCTGCGATTGCGACATATTGCCCCGATAACGGCCTTGGGAAAATTTGTCCGCGCACTTTTCACTATCCTGTTCGGATGTTCATCTGCCGCCGTATCTGCAACAAAACCGTCTGCTCCGGTTTTTATCATAATATCTGCGGCACTTTCACCGCTGATTAAAACTAATTTTTCTGCCGCTTTTGCTTTTTGCACAAAATTTTTAATAAAACCGAAATCAGATTTGTCCGGCACAATAAAGCACCCGACATACTTGTCTTCAATCAGTTCAAAATTTTCTTGCGTAATACTGACGATAAATCTTTGCATTTTAATTATCTTTGTGATACCTCTTATTAACAATAAGGTAAATTATAACAATAAATTTGAGAAAAGGAAGTTTTTTTAATGGAAATTTTAAATATGGAAAAAAGTCAAAATTCTTTGCAACGCCTGAATACCGTTATTGAAGAATTGGTTGCCGCCGTGCAAACTCAAAAACAGCAGCACGCACAAGATATTGAAGCAAAAAACAACAAAATCAATAACTTACAGACAGAAATTCAGAATTTAAACAACGCTTTATCAAATCGCAAAAGTCAACTGGAAGAATTGGAAAACAAAATCAAACTCCTGTCCGCTCAGCTGACAGAGGCTCAACAGCGTATTGAAGAACAACAAAGCAGCGGCAGTGAAGAACTGCAACAAACAAAAAATTTGCTTGAAGATGAGCGCAAGCAAAAAGAAGAATGGATAAACAAATACAACGAATCCGAAAATAACTTACAACAAAGCAAAAATGCCATCAATGAGACCACTGTTCAAATTGACAACGTTATTGCCAGATTAGAAAAGGTTTTGGAAGAAAATGGGGCAAGTAACAATAACGATTGATAAGCGCGAATTTGCAATTAAATGCGAAGACGGGCAAGAAGGACATATTATTCAACTTTCGCGAATCTTGGATGAAAAAGCCAAATTGTTGTCGCAAAGCTTAGGTATGATTAACGAAAATATGATGTTGGCGATGGTCGGACTGCTGCTGGCTGATGAGTTACAAGACCTGAAACAAGGCAAAACTCCGTCACAAGTTCTGTCCGTTGAAAACAATGAAGATACAAAAATATCAGAGCAACTGAATTCGCAAATAAATAGAATCACTTCTCTGATAAAAGAAATTAAGTAATCATTTTAATTTATTGATTTTACATAATTAAAGCCGGTAATAGCACAAATTGCCGGCTTTGAAAATATTGCAAAAAGTTTGCACTTTTTAACCTTTTATTTTCTTTTATACCGTAGAATCGGGAAAAATGTATAAAAGAGAGGGGTAAGATGCTTAAAAGATTAGTTTTCGTTATGTTGTGCGCAGTTGTAATTATTTACGCAAAAAATTCCGGTGCATCCGTGTCATCCATTATGGTTGATGCGGCAGACGGCAAAGTTATATACGAAAGCAATGCCGACGAATTGCGCTATCCGGCATCTTTAACCAAACTGATGACTCTTTACATAACTTTCAACGCTTTAGAGAACAAACGTTTGAAGTTGACCGATAAATTAAAAGTTTCCCGAGTTGCTGCCGGAAGATCACCGTCAAAATTAGGAGTGCAGGCCGGAACAACAATTACGGTAAAAGATGCAATCATGGCGGTTATTGTAAAGTCGGCAAACGATTGCGCAACCGTTTTGGCAGAGCATTTTTCCAAAAATGAAGCCGAATTCGCGCAGTTAATGACCTCTACGGCAAAAAAACTCGGGATGAAGCACACAACCTTCAAAAACGCATCCGGTTTACCTAACTCTAAGCAAAAAACCACAGCTCGTGATATGTCTGTTTTAGCTATGGCCGTGTATCACCATTTTCCGCAATATTACAAATGGTTTTCGCTGCAAAGTTTCAAATACAAAGGACAAACAATTACCGGACACAACCACATTTTAAGGACCTTTAAGGGCGCTGATGGAATGAAAACCGGCTATACCGCGGCATCAGGATACAATATAGTAACCTCTGCGACTCGCAACGGCAAAAGAGTTATCGCCGTAACAATGGGACATAAATATTTGAATGAACGCGACAAAAGAGTTTCTTTAATAATGGATAAAGGCTTGAGCCACATGAACAAATCCGGAGGAGTTGATGTTGCGGCATTAACAAAAGAAATCAATACCGGTTGCGTTTCCTCCGCCGTTGTGGCAAATAACAACGTAACAAAACAGAAAGCATCTGCACGCTCTTATGCAACAAAAAGCAAAGCGCCGCAAACAAAACGACAATACGCAACCGCAACAACAAGCGGAAAATATGCGGTTCAAATCGGTTCATTTTCCAACTATAACCGAGCTAAAAACTATGCGTTGCAAGTTAAAAATAAGATTGCACGCAAGTATGCCGTTCATGACATTAAAGTAGAAAAAGTTGCCGCAAACAACGGAACATTATATCGTTCAAAGGTTGTGGGGTTTGCAAAAAATGATGCAACAAAAGTTTGCCGGGATATGAAGAAAAATAAACAAGCCTGTATCGTTGTAGCCGATAACGGCAAACTGAAAATGGCTCGCCGCTGATGACTGACAATGCTCCGCTGATAGTTTTTTCGGGAACTCATGAAAAAAACGGGCAGACCACCCTCGCCTTAAATATTGCTGCGGCCTTATGGCAAGATAAGTATCAAGTTTTGCTGGCACCGCAAAACAATTCCGATTTAGCGGATTTCGTGCAAAAAAGAAAAGAATTTGCCAAAAACATTTTTTTGCCACAGCTATACCCGAACAAGCAAGAAGAAAATCAGGTTGTGATTGCCGATATCGGGAATGAAAATGCCTCGGATAATATGGAATTTTTCAACAATGCTCACACTCTGATAACCGTTGTAAATACGGAAAATGATATAGAATGGTCGCCAAACGGAAAATATTTGAACTTTGTATGGAACATCAAAAAAAATCAGGCGGCGCACGGACGAAAATATTTGAATTGGATAGTAGTGCCTAACCTTAATGCGCCGAATACAAAAATTTCCATAGAGCAGCTGAAAACAACAGAAAGAAAATTCGGTTATCGTTTGGCTCCAACCATTAATTATCGGAAAGAATATCAAATAACCGACAAATGTTTATTACCGGCTGAAATGGTGTCGGATTCGTTAAAAAATCAGATGACTTTTGCCGAAGTTTATGCCCGGCGTGAGATTTTAGAACTCGCCGGTTTTATCTGGCAACCGGCAAATATGTAATAATCTGTGTCCAGATTGATAAAAATGCTTTACCTGTAAATCTTTTCAAGTATAAATATATAGTATCAGTAATTATTAATTTTAAAAAGGAAATTGCCATGATTAAAACTGTTAAAACAACACCGTATACCGACCAAAAAATGGGAACGGCGGGACTGAGAAAAAAATCCAAACTCGTAGAACAGGAGAATTATGTAGAAAACTTTGTTCAAAGCATTTTTGATGCCATCGGCGGCGTTAAAGGTCAAACCTTTATTTTGGGCGGCGACGGCAGATATTATAACAAAATCGCTATCCAAAAAATTATGAAAATGTCCGCTGCTAACGGTATGAAGAAAATGATTGTGGGGCAAAACGGTTTTATATCCACACCGACATCATCCAAGGTCTTATTAAAAAACCATGCCGACGGAGGTTTTGTATTAACGGCATCTCACAATCCGGGGGGCAAAAACGGGGATTTCGGTATAAAATATGCCGTAGCCAGCGGCGGACAATGCCCGACATCTTTAAGTGATAAAATATTTGAAAACAGCAAAAAAATCACCGAATACAAAATTTTGGAAGCTCCGGATGTTGATTTGAGCAACCTCGGCACTCAAAAGCTCGGAGATATGGAAATTGAAGTTATTGAACCGGTGCAGGAATATGTTGAAATGATGGAAAGCATCTTTGATTTTCCGGCAATAAAAAAACTCTTTGCCAACGGTTTTACCATGGCATTTGATGCCATGAATGCCGTTACCGGTCCGTATGCTTTGAAAATTTTTGAAGAAATTTTGGGTGCGCCGAAAGGTTCGGTGTGGAATTATGTTCCGATGGAAGACTTTGGCGGTTTACATCCGGACCCGAATCTGATTTATGCTAAAAAACTGGTTGATTTTATGTATTCCGACAAGGCGGCAGATTTCGGCGGCGCCAATGACGGTGACGGCGATCGTAATATGATTTTGGGTAAAAAGTTTTTCGTTACTCCGAGCGACAGCTTGGCTATTTTGACCGATAACTACAAATATATTCCGGCATATAAAAACGGCATATACGGTGTAGCAAAATCAGCAGCCACATCAACAGCTGTCGGCAGAGTTGCCGAGGCCCTGAATATCGGATATTATGAAGTTCCGACCGGATGGAAATATTTTTGTAATCTGATGGACAGCAACCGTATCACGTTCTGCGGTGAAGAAAGCTTCGGAACAGGCTCCAGCCACATCAGAGAAAAAGACGGAATCTGGGCTATTTTATTCTGGCTCAATATTATCGCCGCTACCGGAAAATCCGTTGAAGAAATTACGATGGAACATTGGAAAAAATACGGCCGCAGCTACTATATGCGCAATGACTACGACGGAATTGACATTGAGGTTGCCAATAAATTGATGGCAGATTTAGAAGCAAAATTACCTTCGCTGAAAGGTAAAACTTTCGGTGCTTACACGGTTTTAGAAGCAAAACCGTTCATTTACAATGATCCGGTAGACGGCAGCTCAACCAAAAACGGATTAATTGTTTATTTTACGGATAAATCACGTATTGTTTTCCGCTTGTCCGGAACCGGCACAAACGGTGCAACGTTGCGTGTTTATTTGGAAAGATACGAAACGGAAAAATTCAAAGAAGATCCGGAAAAAATGCTGGAAAGTTTGGCAGATGTTTCCAGAGAAATTGCCGAAATTCCGGAACGCACGGGAAAAGTAAAAGCTGACGTATTAACCTAGGAAAGCGACAATAAAATGCTTAAGGACATAAACAAACGCCGACCGGACAGAAAGTTGGAAAGAAGCTTAGTGTTTCTGGCCTACACGGTAATGTTTATGTCCTTAACAATGTTTTCGTTGTTCTTTTATCCGCAATATTCAATATACCTCATAATCGGCACCGTAGTATTTAATCTTTTGTGCATTTTAATCACTCTGAGAATTTTAAAATTAAGTGAAGATGCCATTGCTTTCGGAACTTTGGCTTCGGAGATAATTAATGACAAAACAAAGCTCATGCGTGTTGATAATTCGGAAAACAAGGCTGTGCTGTGTAATCGGCTTGCATTGGATTATTTCAGCGATAAATCGGTTATGGATTTTTTGGAAAACAATATTATTGATACGGCTGCAAATAAACTTGACTTACAAAAACTAAAATCAGCCATAAACAAACTGCAGCCGGCAACAGTGGAATTGTCCGTTAATCCCGCTAAAGACAGTGTTTTTGTTGCCGAGGAATGGTTAAGAATAAGCATTAAACCCATATATCTGGATAAAACGGATATATTTGAAGGCAAATATTCTTTAAAAAAAATCCGCAAAGAATCGTATATTTTTTGGGTAATAGAGAATATTACCGCTTATAAAAACATGGAACAGGTATTCAAAGAAGAAAGAACATCTCTGCACAATTTTATTGATTATATGCCGATAGGAGTTTATTCGTGCGATAATTTCGGACGGATAGAATACATAAACAACACATTGGCAGACTATATCGGCGTGGAAAAAAATTCCGTTAACGGGATGCTTTTTGATGACTTTATTGCCCACAATTCAGAACAAATGCATACCCAAAACGGAAATTTCACCGGCAATGTTATGATAAAAAAATCATCAGGAAACTCGGAAGTATTTATTAAACAAAAACGCGTAAAGGAAAATGACACGCTGAAATCTCGCGGTGCCGTAATTTGGGATGTTCCGAATGATAAAGAGCTGAAACTGATATTCAATCTCATGCGCGACAAAACAGAGTGGCTGTTCAATAATTCCCCTATCGGGATTATTTTTGCCGACGGATATTTAAAAATAATGGAGGTCAATCAAAATATTGAAAAAATTTTTGCCCAAAGTCAAGAAAAGCTTGTCGGACAAAACGTAGGAGATTATTTTGATGCCGTTTCAAATGAAAAAATGCATAAAGCTCTGACAGATTTCATCCAAGGTAAAGAAGATTCCATAAAATTTGAGACCAATTTAAAACCGGAAACAGAAGAAAAAAATGTGGAAGTATGTTTGTATCCGATGCATACTCACTATATTCCCGAAGGTAATGTGGCTAACGGCATCATTATTTACGTAACCGACATTACAAACCGCAGAAATTTGGAAATGCAGGTGGCTCAAGCACAAAAAATGCAAGCTTTCGGTCAGCTGGCCGGCGGTGTGGCTCATGATTTTAATAATTTAATGACTGCGGTAATAGGTTTTTGTGATTTACTTATTCAGCGGCACGGTGTCGGAGATGCATCTTTTTCTGATTTGTTGCAAATAAAGCAAAACGCCAGTCGTGCAGCAGAAGTGGCAAGACAATTATTGGCTATTTCAAGAAAACAGCCTTTCAATCCGAAAATGCTGAATGTAACTGAGAGTTTTGCCGAAATAGAACCGTTATTGTCAAGAGCGTTAAACGAAAAAATCACCATGAAAATAACTCATGCTCCGGATTTAGGTATGATACGTGTTGATTCAACACAATTTTCACAGGTTTTGCTAAATTTGGTTGTTAATGCCAAAGACGCCATAAACGGTAAAGGTGAAATTAACATTTCTACCCGTCGTGAGCGCCTGCATGAAGCATATCAATTCGGGCCGGATTTAATTAAGCCGGGGGATTTTGTAGTCATCAGCGTAACCGATACCGGTTGCGGAATTCCGGATGAAAATAAAGAAAAAATCTTTGAACCGTTTTTTTCCACAAAAAAGAATATACCCGGTTCCGGCACCGGATTGGGGTTGGCAATGGTTTACGGAATTGTTCGCCAGACGGAAGGTTTTATTAAACTCTTCAGTGAAGTAGGCAAGGGAACAACTTTTGAAATATACCTTCCGGAATTTGAGAACAAAACCGAAGATACGGAAGAAACAACAAAAATAAAAGAAAGCGTGATTTTAGATAAAACCGGTAAAGCGGCATTAACAACAATGGGTAACACCGTTTCAAACATAAGCAGAGATAAAATGATTTTAGGGTTAAATATTTCGGCCTTTGACAGTATGAGAAATATAAGCACAAAAAATGCCGGCACCAGAATTATTTTTGTTGATGATGAAGATGCCGTCAGAAAGGTCGGTGTTCGCGGCCTAAAACGCAAAGGATTTGATGTTGTGGAGTGTATATCTGCCGAAAATGCTTTGGAATACATAAAATCAGGCGAGCCTTTTCAAATGTTGATTACCGATATGATGATGCCGGGATTGAGCGGTGCCGATTTGGCCAAAATTGTGCATAAAGAACATCCGGAAGTGAAAATAATTCTGGCTTCGGGATACTCTGAGGAGATTGCCCGTAACGAGCTTGCCGGCTCTGCCGATTTTTACTTTATCGGCAAACCATACAGTTTAGAAGCTTTAAATATTAAAATAACGGAAGTGTTGGGCAGTCATGAATAAAGATTTATTTACACAACCTGAACAGTTACCGCTCAATTTAAATCGGCAGCCGGAAATGGGACGAAACGATTTTATGATATCTGATTGCAACAGAGAAGCTTTTACCATGATTGATTTGTGGCCGAATTGGGTTGCAAACGGATTATTTTTGTATGGTCCTAAAGGTTGCGGTAAAACACATCTGTCACACTTATTTACAGAGAAAATACAATCAACATCATCCCATCCGCTGAAAGTATCAACTTATAACGCCAAACAAATTACCATGAAAAACGTGAATCGTATCGGCGAAGAAAATTATGCCGTGATTATAGAAAACGTTGTGGCAGAAGCAAATAACGAAGCATTATTTCATCTGTTTAATATTTTGACAGCCAAAAATGCCTATATGCTTTGGACGGCAGAACATCCGGCACAACGCCTTAAATTCAGATTGCCTGATTTGCAATCAAGATTAAATATGCTTCCGAGTATTCAAATAAAAGAACCTGATGATATTATGGTGCAAATGCTGGTGGTTAAATTGTTTAACGACAAACAGCTTAATATCAGTCCTGATATTCTAAACTATATTACAGGTAATACTCAAAGATCTTTTGCTTATATCTCTGATTTAGTGAATGAAATAGATAAAATTTCTCTTGCACACAAATCATCCGTGAGTTATAAAATTGTGTCAGAGGCACTTAAAATTGTTAATTCAAAACAGGAAAGCGAACCGGATTTATTTTCCGACATTTTATAAAAGAAGGAGTAGAAAATGGATAATTTAGGTAATATTTTGCTCAAAAAAACAGGTATCGGTTTTTTGCTGATGCTTTTGTTGGCCGTTGTTATTTCCGTTGCCATTGCACAGAGTGGTGAAGAAGCTTATCTTTTTGTTAAGCCTAAAATACAGCAGGAAGCTTCGGCATTTTTACCGATAGTATTGGAAAACGGAGCCATTTCGGAACCGAAAGATGCCGTTATTTCACGTTCTTTCGGTGAAGGAAATAAAACATACAATATTGTTCTTAATACACAGGTAGACGTTTTGGATACGTCCACTTTGGATAACGGTTTGTATGTAACCAGAACCAATATTTATGTCGTTGATACGGAAAAAGGACAAACAAAAATACAAACACTAAGCAATATGCCGAATATGGTTATTACAAACGAAGTAGTTAAATTGTTTTTTGAAAATGCCACCAAGTATGTGTATCCGGCCATTTTTGTCATAGCTCTGGTTGCGATGATTGCTTTTTGGTATGCGGCAATTTTGTTATATACTGCTGTTATTTATTGGCCGTTCAGCAAATTTTTCAACAGTGATTTTGCTCAAACTTTTCGCGTAAATCAGTTGGTATATATAGCCTTAACGGCAATAAGTTACTTTTTCGGCACGAGTGTTAAAATCATTTTAACTCTGGGGTTAATGCTGGTAGTAAATTACTGTGTAAATAAAGCTCTGACAAAAAAAGGTTAAAATGTCACAAAAACTTAACAGATTATAAGGCCGTGTTACATTGACACAGCCGGAAAAAAACGCTAAAATACGAATAGTTTTTTTATAATATTGCGCTCATAACGGAGGTATCATGCAAAAAAAATATTTGTTGTTTATTTTTTATTTATTGGTAGCTGTCGTTGTGAGCGCCGATTGTTTCGCTCGTGTATGTTTTTTGGCCAACGGCAAGCTTTGTGATGATGACGGAACGGCCGATAATGACATATATAAATGCACCGGAGATAATTGTTCCACAATTTGTGACGGCGAGCTGTATTTTTCGTTGAAAAGATTCACAGCGGATTCCATTAAATCTTATGCCACCCAGCACGGATATGTTTATTTGGGAACAAAAAATGTTACCAAAAACGGAAAGAGTGAAACTTGTTATGAGCTGGGATGTAAAGACAATTTAACGTCTTTATCTGCATGTGAAAGCAAATACGGAAAAGAGTGTTGCATGGTACCCGGTAACAACCACTGCTATCAAAAATGCTCTCTTTGCACAACAAACAGAATCGGCAGAGGTTACTTTCCGTATAATGATGATAATCTGAAAGGATGCTCATTTATCGGCAGTGACGGAATAGCAGCCTACACGACTGATGCCGGTGCAGTGTTAGGTCGTCGCATCAACGGTTTTGTCGGTTTACTCTTAAAATCGGAACAAGATACCGAAATTTCGGCCGAAGACGGGGAAACCATCGGCATTCCGTGGACAGAAGAAAAAGTATGGAAATGTGATGATGATTGTTTATGCGACGAAATAAGCAAATGTGAAAATGTCAGCACACAAATTGTAGACGGTTCAACAGTAAAAGGTGTTTACTGTAATCAGGGAACCCGATATTCGCTGTATGGAAAATGCAATACCGCCACACCTACGGCACCTGCAAGCAATATCTCTACCATCGGCGATAAACTGTATTGCTCACAAAATTGTATGATTTGTAATGAATTGAGAGGTTATTACGCCGATTCAAATAAATGCCAAGCCCTAAACGACGGCAGAATCTGCAGCGTTTCGCACGAACATGCCGAATTTAAGGAATCAATGTGCTACTACATTAATGGTAACTGCCAAAAATTTACTAATGATTATTACACCTTTGATAAAGAAGGCAGCAAAATTAACAACGCCTGCTATCCGATACCGGCAGACGGTTTACCGGACCCGAAAGGACGTTTTGTTTACCACGGCGACGAAACGGAAAAATGTTATTACTGCGAGTGCAAAACTAATGATGTAAATGTGAATACCTGCAACTGGCTTTCTTGCAATGCAGCCGTGTATTCAAGCCATAGCATCAGCAACCAAACTTGTGATTATATGGGATACAATCTGGCTAAAAGCGCTGTTAATCATTCTTTGAACGATTACATCTGCTCAGCCTGCCCGTTTGATGCCACAAAATGGAAATGTGTCAGAAAATATGATTAGACTCGGAGAATGAAAATGAAAATAACCACTGTATTTTTAATTATCGGCTCAGTGTTGCAGATGGCAAGTGCAAACGCAGCAGAGTTGGTTTGCGATAATGTGCTGAGCAACGCCGAAAAAGAAGAAATGGCAAAATATGTGATAACTAAAGACATGAGCAGAGCAGAAGTCAAAGATTGCACACAAATCGGATACACCTTGCGTGACAGTGATGTGAAAGCCAAAAGCCGTCTTTCCGATTCTTCTCGCAATAAGTGGGCCTGCACTGCTTGTTTCTACGATCCGAGTTATTGGTCTTGTGCCGAGAAAGGAGATTAAGCATGAAAAAGCTCATATTTGTTATAATACTTGCGGTATTGGCATCTGTTCAAACAGCTTCGGCCAAAGGAACAATTTGCAAGACTCCGAAAACTTGTGAGAGCATGGGCTACAATCTGACAAAAACGCAAGTTAAAAGAGTTCCGTCATCCGCACATTGTTCCGCCTGCCCTTTAGACGGAACTAAGTGGGCTTGCACCAAAGACCCTCGTTAAATAAATTGGCTTAGCGAAAAAAAACGGCAGTTTTTCCGCTGAAAGATACGATTATCGTTGTCTTTTGTTTGGCAACGTGAATGTATATGTGCTTACTGATTTTTAAGAACACTTTTTATCTCCTGACAATTTGCAAAAAATTGTATATATCCGAATTTGCATTATTGTCAACCTTTAATTGAAAATATAACAATTACTAATAGTTGAGTTGTATATTTTCATTGACTTTTTATCTGAAAGACTATAATTTATTAAGAGGAATCGCTTTATATCTATTAATATATGCGCAATAAAAAAACAACGCCCAAACAGCGTTGTTTTTTGTTTTGAAAAAAATTATTTCTTAATGTATTCAACTATCTTTTCGGCTTCCTGATGTCCTTTATCACTGAGATACTCGGTAGAATACTTTTTGCTTTTGGCATAGTCTGCGGCATCAATCATAATGTTTTCGCAAATTTTGCTGTCCAAAATATGATTTACAACTGCTTCATAACGAAAAGCATTTTTACCTAAATCAAAGGCATAATATGTTTCATCATCAATACCCCTATCGTATTTAACAACACCAAGCCCCAGAAAATATCCTATCATTGCCGAAGCGGTTGCCGGTTTGGAAACAGACATTGCTCCCATTGAAAAGGCTGCGCAGAAGTAATATTTCCGGACATCGGAAAAACTTTCATATTCTTTCATAAACGAAGTAACATCACCGGCCAAAACTTTATCGTAACTTCCGGCGTTTTGTTCCGTTACCGCATTTTCGGGTTGGTTACACTGAGAATCGGCATTATCATCATCTTTTCCGCAGGAAATCAAAAGGGCTGTCATGCACAGCAGCATAGCTAATTGTTTTTTCATTTTTTCACTCCAAGTCTTTGGAAAAAATTTATACCCGAAAATAACTAAAATATCGTTAATCTGCCGCCGGATTTAAATTAACGATAATAATATCCGAAGGGGCAAACAAACGCATGGGCGGTCCCCAATATCCGGCTCCCCGCGAAAGAATAAGCTTAGTATTTTTTACATCATACAAACCGGCAACAAATCCTGCATTTCCCCAACCGGCAGCATAATTGAACGGAAAAATTTGCCCTCCGTGTGTGTGACCGGAAAACATTAAGTCCACACCATTATCCGACACATTTTTTGCAAATGACGGACGGTGAGAAAGCAAGATTTTAAAATCCGTCTCCGCTGAATTTTTCAGTGACTGTTTAATGTTAACCGAAAACAAATCCGGATCGGGAATACCTGCAATATACACACCGTATTCCGGTATTTTCACACCACTGTTATGCAAAACAATCCACCCCATTTTTCCGGCTGTTGCTTCCCAATCTGTCGCATTGTTGTAAACTTCGTGATTTCCCAAAACAAAATAAATCGCATCATTTGCTTTAAGCTTGGCAAGTTCCTGCAAATGGGGTTTTATATCGTCAACAAAATCGTCTCCGATATCACCGACTAAAAATACCATATCAGCCTTTTGTTCATTCACATATTCAACAAGTTTTTTCACTTTATCTGCAGAAACGGCACGATTTATGTGAGCATCGGAAATCATTGCTATTTTAAGCGGATGCGTAATTTTCGGATTGTTAAAATCATACTGTAAAATCCGTGGCATTTTTTCAGCCTCATAAACAGCATAAAAGCCGAGAATAAAAGCAACAGTAACGGTAATAATGTTAGCAATATCCAAAATATGAGAATCGGCAGGCGAAACAACATGCCTGCTGTTGAACAAATACAGCACTGTCCAGATAATATCTCTGAATATCAACAGCATCATCAGAATAAAGGCTGTTCCGTATAAAAAATATCCGACATAAGAAAGCTTGGCATAAAATGAAGAGGATATAAAAGTATTTGTTCTCAGATTCCATATCAGCATAGGCACAAACCACGCCACGGTAATTGCCGCAACCACCGCAATTTTAATCCACAATGCACATTCGCTGTATGCTACCAAAGTTCTGCAGGTTATTACTACGCACGAAACCGAAAATATCAAATATGCCAACCAAAAACTCATCAAACACTCCTACCGTCATTGCAGACTGCACACCTGCAACAAAGTATTATCAAATAAATGTATTTCAAGCTGATTTATCTTACGCAACCACTGCCTTCATAGGCAAAATCAACCACAATACCGTTTCTGACAGCAAATACCGTTCTGCAGTCATAGTAAGGAACAGATTGAGTTTTGTTTGCCGTATCCGGAGAAGACAACAAATCAGAATATAAATATCCTCCCTTAGAATTGTCCTCATCAACAAAATGATAATATGTTTCTTTCAGCGTATTGCTGTCAAGAGCATCAATGGAATAAGGTTTTCCCATTTGTGTCACCACATAAGAATCGCCTTTACCGATAAAATCATCCAAAAAGCTGCGATATCTTTCTTCTGTTTTCCGAAACGGCAATAATGCACAAGCGGAACAAATTAAAGGTAACACCAACAACGCAATTTTCTTATTCATATCTGTTTCTCCCATTTTCCATTGTCATTTTCTCAAATATGCAATATTTTTCAGCAATTTTCAATTGAAACATTTTCTTTTTCGGCAATTATTTTCATCAATTTTGCCGATTTATCCGTTTTTATACCCATCTCAATCACCAAAACATCATCATTTGTCGTCACTTTTTTCACATCACTGTTACGATAAATCCATGCCGTAAGAGCTCCGTCGGAAACCGGTAAAGAAATTTTCAAATTTTCACTGCCCGAAGATAATTTTTGCTTTATCAGATTCAGCAGATTTTCACAACCGTTACCGTTCAGAGCCGAAACCATTACTTTATTTTGTGAACCTGATGTTTTGTTCTGCCAATAAGCAAAACTTTCTTTATCCAACAAATCGGATTTATTGTAGACTTCAATATAATTTTCGGCGTCTTCTATCTCTTGCAATCCCAAATTGTGCAAAACCTGCAGCACATCATCTCGTTGTATTTTGTTATCCTGATTGGAAACATCTCTGACGTGCAGTATCACATCTGCATTCAAGACTTCTTCCAATGTTGCCCGAAAAGCCATAATCAATTCGTGAGGCAAATCCGATATGAAACCCACGGTATCCGAAAGAATAACCGGAATTCCTCCTTTCAGTGTCAATTTACGCATTGTCGGATCAAGAGTTGCAAATAACATATTTTCCGCCATCACACTGCTTTGTGTCAGATAATTGAACAAAGATGACTTACCGGCATTTGTATAGCCGACCAAAGCAACCACCGGATAAGGTATTTTTTGTCTGGCACCACGCTGAATCTGGCGTGTTTTTTTAACTTTTTCCAATTCCTTTTTGATGCGCACTATTTTTTCATCTATTATGCGGCGGTCAATTTCAACCTGTTTTTCTCCCGGACCTCCCAAAAATCCGGCACCGCCGCGCTGACGCTCCAAGTGGGTCCAACTGCGGACCAATCGCGAACGCTGATATGTGAGATGAGCAAGTTCAACTTGCAATGTTCCTTCCATTGTTTGTGCGCGTTCTCCGAAAATTTCCAATATCAGAGCAGTTCGGTCAATTACTTTTATATTCAGTTCTTTTTCTAAATTTCGTTGCTGAACCGGTGACAATTTACAATCAGCAACAAGCAACTCAACATTTTTATCGTTGACAATACTTTTCAGACGTTCAATCACTCCTCGGCTGATATATGTTGCCGGTTTAATTTCTTTTAAATTTACGATTTCACTGTAAACAACGTCCAAATTAATAGCCATCGCTAAGCCGATAGCCTCATCAAGCCGGCTTTGTTCCGATAACCCGCAAACACTGCCGCTGACATTCGGACAAATTACAGCGGCATTAATTTTACAATCTGAAATTACTTCTATCAACTACTACTCTTCTGCTATTTCAACGGCAACACTCGGCATAATTGTTGAAACCGCATGTTTATAAACCAACTGAGTATGACCGTCACGGCGCAACAATAAGCTTTCATCATCATGACGGGTAATTATCCCCTGAAGTTTAACACCGTTAATCAAAAATACGGTAACGGCATCTTTCTGCTCTTTGATTTCATCTAAAAAATCATTTTGCACATTATTCATTGTTTTTTCCTCTTAATATTAAAATAATTATCAGCGCCTAGGATAAATGTATTTATTTCAATCGTCCATATATATTTGTTTTTTTTGCACGCATTTTTATCGCCTGTGCGCAAAGCGTTTTTTTTATGTTGATTTATTGCAGAAAAAATATATATTACAACAAAGTATTGAAGGAAGAAAAATAATGAAAAATGTACTTAAATATGCCGTGGCAGCAGTCATAATCGGTTTTTGCGGACAAGTTTGCGCCGCCGAAACAGATGATGACGGAGCATTGGAAAAATATAACAGAGCAATGTTTTCATTTAATCAAGCTTTTGATGATTATTTGATGAAACCTCTGGCAAAGGGGTATCGTGCCGTGACTAATGATTTTGTCAGAGAACGTGTTCACGATTTTTTTGCCAATCTGAAAGAACCGGCAAGCGTTATAAACCACGCGTTACAGGGAAATGTTTCCGATTCCGGAAAATCGGGTGGACGTTTTTTGATTAACTCTACCTTGGGTTTGTTGGGAACTTTTGATGTTGCCGGCGGTTGGGGACTGAAAAAAAACAGCACCGGTTTTGATAAGACTTTGGCTGCTTGGTGCGTTCCCGACGGACCTTTTGTTATGTTGCCGTTTTTAGGACCGAGCACACCGCGTGCCGCTGTCGGCAGTGCCGCAGATGCCTTTGCCGATCCGGTTTATTGGGCAAACAATTACACAAATTTCAGCAAGGATTGGGAAAAATACAGTTTTTATTACGGACTGAGTGCGTTAGGGTTTGTCAGCTTGCGTGAAGAAAAGTTGGACTTATTGGATAAATTGACAACTGATGCGGTTGACCCTTACAGCTTAATAAAATCAGCTTATATGCAGAATCGTTTAAAAATAGGTTCTTGCAAATCCGTTGATGAGGGCCAAACACCGAGTTACGATTTTGATTTTGATGAAGACATGGATGAAGAATAACTTTTATTTGGGAGGACTTAAATCATGAAAAAACTGTTTGCCGTATTATCTGCTTTTGTCTGGTTGTTTTCGTTTCAGGCAAATGCTGCCGTTGATTCCGAAGCTGCCGAAAATTTTATAAAAAAAGTCACAAATCAGGGTATTGAGGAATTGATTAATTCAAATGTGAGCGCAGACGAGAAGAAAGCTCGCTTTACCAAACTTTTCAATGAAGATTTGGATTTGGATTCTATCGGAAAATTTGTATTGGGACGCTATTGGAAAACGGCTACCCCGCAACAAAGAACAGATTTTATCAATGTATATCGCAAACTTAATATTCAAACGTGGTCTGCGCGCTTTGACGAATTTAAAGGAAAACATTTTGAATTTAAGGGCGTTGAAAACTCAAAATCTCCGGATCAGGTTTTTGTAAACACTCAAGTTCCGATGGAAGAAGGTGCTCCGGCCGTTGTAAAATGGCGCGTAAAAGAAACTAACGGCAGAATGAAAGTGGTGGACATTATCATTGAAAATGTGAGTCTGGCTCAAACGGCTCGCAGCGAATATACCGCCTACATTAAAAATTCTCCGGAAGGAATTAACGGATTGATTAAAAACTTAAAAAGCCGGCTCAAATAAGCCGGTCTTTTTTTATAGTTTTAATTAAAGCTTTATATACCGCTTATGCCTTTTCGGCATAAATCGGCAAAAACAGGTTGATTTAATCCGAGTTCGGAAATAATTTCCGCCGGAGTTTTACGAATCGTTATATTTTGAATGTTCGTATTGTTATTTTTCACGGCTTTCAGAACAGAACTCATCATATCGGCTCTCCCGATACAGCAGGACAAATACACAAAAACTTCGTCATTATCGTGCAAATTTTCCACTGCCAACTTGCGAGCATACACATTCAAGCTTAAATCGGCTTTTGAGGCATCTTTAGTCCACGGACTGCCGCCGCCGATTGGAGCTGCGGCAGAATAAAAATCGCAAGCCAACTTGCGTCCGGTTATTCCGCAATCAGCCACCGAAGAATGTTGCTTATATACACCGGTTCCGTTAACAATCAAATTTTTCACATTTTCTTGCAGAACAGAACAAATAAAATCTCGTAAATCAACGTATTCCAGCATTGGCACAGCAGCAATCGCCGTTTCAATATTTCCGTCATCATCAAGCGTAATTTGAGTTTTAATGTCCAACCCCAGATTTTTATTTTGCTTAGCTAAATCATAAAGTGCCGAGTTGAGTTTTCTGGCTAAATATAATTCACGATTGATAAACCCCTCTCCTTTGCAGGCGTAACCGACAAAAACACCTTGATCGCCCCAGCCGTTTTGCACAACACCGCAATTTATTTCCGGAGATTGCTTGCCTACCAAGTTTATCACCTTAATTTTGTTAATATTCAGAGCGTTATCTTTCCATATTTCGGCATAACTCTCATCATACCCTATTTGCCGCAATGCGCTCTTAACATACTCATCAACATTATTAAAATTCACATTGCCGGTAATTTCACCACCCAGCACCACAGTGTTGTCTTTAAGCATTACTTCAACGGCATACTTAACATTCGGATCTTGTTCAATCATCCTGTCCAATATATAGCTGGAAATATAGTCTGAAGTTTTGTCAGGGTGTCCCAAAGACACCGCTTCTGCAGTTTTATACATTTTTAGTCTCCTTTTTTAGTCCGTTATGTGGGACAAGTTAGGTTAAATCCACAAAAGAATCGCCGAAACGATTCGGAGCAAATGTTCTCACATTGCGAGAAAATTGTCAATAAATTGTGATTCGCACGCAAAAAAAACTTGCAATACACTATTTTTTTAAGCTATAAAAACAGCATAAAATTTGCAAAATCTGATTGTTAAGGAGATTAAGAGTATGTCAGGACACTCGCAATTTAAGAATATTATGTATAGAAAAGGCGCACAAGATGCCAAAAAAGCTCGTGTATTTGCTAAATTAGCCCGTGAAATTACGGTTGCCGCCAAAAGCGGTTTGCCTGAACCGGACAAAAACCCGCGTTTACGTTTAGCTATTCAGGCAGCACGTGCCGAGAGTATGCCGAAAGACAACATTGAACGCGCTATTGCCAAAGCAACCACCGTTGCCGGCGGAGCAGATTTCGTATCCATGCGTTACGAAGGATTTTCTTCAAACAAAGTTGCCGTAATTGTTGAAGCATTAACCGACAACAAAAATCGCACGGCAGGCAATGTTCGCACAATTTTCGGAAAGCGCGGCGGTGCCATGGGTGAAAGCGGTTCGGTAGTATTCAATTTTGAACGTATCGGATATATTCAATATCCGGCAAGTGTGGCAAGTGCCGACGAAATGTTTGAAACTGCATTGGAAGCCGGTGCAAACGAAGTTATCAGTGATGAAGAATTTCATGAAATTGAGACTTTGCCGGATGATTTGTCTGCAGTAACTTCTGCACTGGAAGCAAAATACGGAACTCCGTCCGCATCCCGTTTGGATTGGAAACCGACGGTAAAAGTTGACATTACAGATGTTGATACAGCCAAAAAGTTTTTGGAATTTATTGATGCGTTGGAAGATGATGAAGATGTTCAACACGTTTATCACAATGCGGAAATCTCCGAAGACATAATGGCTCAGCTTGCCGGTGAAGAATAAATGCGTATACTGGGACTTGATCCGAGTTTAAGTTCAACCGGATGGGGTATTATAGAAGTTAGCGGAAACCGTCTGCACTATGTTGCGGACGGTTTTATTCCGACTGATGCCAAGACTCCGATAGAACAACGTTTGGATACGATATTCCGCACTTTGTGCGAGGTTATTGAAACTTATCGTCCGGAAGAAGCGGCAATAGAAAAAACTTTTCTTAATTCCAATCCGGAAACATCCTTAAAATTAAGCATGGCCAGAGGTGTTGTTGTGTTGTCTGCCGGTTATAACAAAATTCCGCTTTACGAATTTGATCCGACTAAAGTAAAAAAAGCTCTTGTCGGCGTTGGAAGGGCAGATAAAGCACAAGTAGAAACAATGGTGAAAATTTTGCTTGCCGGCTGCAAACCGAAAAACAATGATTCTTCTGATGCCTTGGCAATGGCAATCACTCGTGCGCATTATCGTTCGTATGATTTTGCCGTGTTAAAGTAAAAACTTTCATTTTACATCATACATTTTATTTATCTTTACAAAACCGGTTAATTTTGTTAAAATTTTCCCCGAAGTGTGAAACAAACATACTTCAGGGCGTGAGAACCCTTTGATTACTGGTCGCAACAGATGCGATTTATGAGGTTTAAAACCGATAGTTCGTCGTTTTAGGCGGATGTCGGTGTTATAAGGCTTTGAATAAGTGCGAAAGCACCGAGCCATTTCAGTAATCATGGTTTCTCAACATCCGCCCACCGATTTAGGTGGCTTTTTTATTAACTTTTTTGATTTAATGAAAGGATGTTTGATATGAAACATTTAAGTTTTTTGAGTTTGGTTTTGTTAACGTGCGCAAGTTCAGCAATGGCAGCCGAATTGCCTTTAAGCGGCAGCTGCGGTAACGGTTGTTTGTATGAAATCACCACCAATGCAAACGGCAAAAAAGATTTGCGGGTTTATAACGCCCCGACTTATGAAGGCACTGCATATATAGCTAATGCGGCGTTTGCCGGTAAGGGAAAAAATCCAAGTGGTGATTATGAAGAATATTACACTAATGCCAGTTTTGATAAGATAACGATTGACGGAGATTTTGACAGCATTGGAAGCAATGCCTTTTGGCATAGTAATGCAACAGAAATTGCTTTCAACGGAAACGTTAGAGAAGTAGGATACAGGGCTTTTGAATATAACAATTTTACAGAGCTGAATTTGCCGGAAACATTAAAAAATATAGCTGAACAAGCATTTTATGGCAACAAATTAACCTCATTAGTTATTCCGGATTCGGTAACAAGTGTAGGGGGTGCCGCTTTTCATGAGCATACTACTATGCAGAATGTATATATGTCAGACAATCTTGAAAATCTGGGAACAAATTATCCGTTTGGAAGCCATCAACGCCCAAATATCATCTGCAAGGGTGATGTTGAAAAGTGCAAAAGTTTGGTCAAAGGCATTAAAGATTATCAGGCAGACCAGCCTGCCGGTCTTGATAAATACGTTGTAGCCGCCACTTATGAGCAATGTGACGGACAATATTTTTGGAACGGTATAGGATGTGTGCGTGAACCGGATGTATCCAAGCGTGCCTGCTGTCCGGTGTGTGCTGATTTGGACGGCTACTGCAGCCGTATTCGTTATACCTTGCCGGAAGCAGACGAGGCAACTTCTGATGACAATGAAAATATGATTGAGTGGATTTTTGAGTAAAAAATATCCTCTGTCATCTTGAGGGATTCCCACGTCGCTACGCTCCTCGGAATGACCGTAAGGTAGGAAACGTCATTGCGAGGGAGTGAAACGACCATAAGGTATGGAGTGTCATTGCGAGGGAGTGAAACGACCGTCTCAATGTCCTTGAAAAAAGATCTCATGTTTCAGG
>JAFUTN010000010.1 GCA_017484225.1 Alphaproteobacteria bacterium | reverse complement strand
TCCCACGTCGCTACGCTCCTCGGAATGACCGTAAGGTAGGAAACGTCATTGCGAGGGAGTGAAACGACCATAAGGTATGGAGTGTCATTGCGAGGGAGTGAAACGACCGTCGCAATCTCCTTGAACAACACACACTTTTCTGCTGAAAAAAGATCTTTACGGGGATTCCCACGTCGCTACGCTCCTCGGAATGACAAATCCGCAGTCATCTTGAACACCGAGCGGTATAACCCCCTACCGTCATCTTAAGCAGACACTTTAGTGTTGTGTGAAGAATCCGGTTCGTCATAAGGACAAAACAACACTTTTCTTAAATTTGGATTATATTACATTTTTTTCCAAGTTGTGCCGTTCGGTCCGTCTTCCAAAACAATGCCTTTGTTTTTTAATTCTTCGCGAATTGCATCAGCAGTTGCCCAGTCCTTGTTTTTTTTGGCTTCGGTTCGCTTTGCAATCAAATTCTCTATTTCGGCGGTTTCGTCATTTGCATTTTCACCCTTAAACCAATTTTCCGGATTTTGATACAACAAACCCAACATATAGGCATTGGCGAGCAATAAAGATTTTTGCTTAACACGGCTTTCCACGCTTTCGGCCTTATTGAGATTATTCACGTTTTCGTGTAAATAAGATAAGGCAAGCGGAGTATTTAAATCATCACACAGAGCATCAATCAATCGCTCATCAGGCAAACATTTTTCCGTTTCAATATCGTCATTTTTTAACAAGGCATTGTAAAACTTATCTAAAATTCCTTTTGCTTGCTGCAATCCATCAAAAGTAAAATTAAAAGGTTGGTGGTAGTGAGTTGTTAAGAACAGCAGGCGCAAAGCTTCGGCCGGATATTGCGCCAAAATTTCATCAACGGTGTAAAAATTGCCCAATGATTTTGACATTTTTACGCCGTTAATCATTAACATACCGGTATGCACCCAATAATGAGCGAATTTTGTTCCCGGAAAAGCACAAGTTGATTGCGCACATTCATTCTCGTGGTGCGGAAAAATCAAATCGGAACCGCCGCCGTGGATATCAAAGTCATTTCCCAACAATTTTGAACTCATTGCCGAACATTCCAAATGCCAACCCGGTCTGCCGTAACCCCACGGACTATCCCATCCGGGTTGGTCTGCAGCCGAAGGTTTCCACAAAATAAAGTCTGCCGGATTCTTTTTATAGTCGGCAACTTCAATTCTGGCACCGGCCACCATTTCTTTCATTGAACGGCCGGATAAATAACCGTAGTTCGGCATGGAATCAACATCAAACAAAACTTGTCCCTCTGCTTCATACGCATGTCCGTTCTGCAGCAACAATTCAACTAATTTTATCATATCGGCAATATACTCGGTGGCACGCGGACGATAATCAGGCGAAAGAACATTCAGTTTTGCCATATCCTCAATATACCAGTTGTATGTTTGTTCGGTAATTTCGCGAATGGACTTTCCGGTTTCTTTATGCTTGTTTAAAATTTTATCGTCAACGTCGGTAATGTTGGAAACATAAGTAACATGATTTTTGCCGTAAACATGACATAACAAACGATACAAAACATCATACACTACCGGTGTTTTAGCATTACCTAAGTGAGCTTTATCATAAACGGTCGGACCGCAAACATACATTCTGACATTTTTTTCATCAATCGGAACAAATGCTTCTTTGCGATTTCTAAGAGTGTTGTGTAAGTATATCGTAGTCATTTTTTTTAATCCTTTATGCTTTGATGCCTTTCAGGCGCATCAAAGTTTTTTCATAACCGATAAGAGGTAACAGAGTTTTCAGCTCCGGACCGTTTTCCAAGGCGGTTAAAGCCTTGCGAATTGGGTGGAACAGTTCTTTACCTTTTTTCCCGCTTTTGGCTTTAACTTCGTTAAGCCAAGCATTGAAAGTGGTGTCATCCCATGGTTCCGGAGGCAAAACGGAAGCTGCAATTTCGGTCAGTTCTCTGTCTTCCATTACCGGAACAACAACGTCGTTGCAGATATTGTTCCACACACGGATATCTTCAACAACATCAAGGTTTGGTTTCACCTTTTCCCAAAATTCTCTGCTTACCGGAATACGATTTGCCACCAATTCATAAGGCATTGAACGCACAAATTTTGTGTTAAAGCGCTTCAATTCTTCTTCATCAAATTTAGGTTGAGAGCGTCCGAGTTTTTCAAAATCCAGTGATTCGGCTAATTCATCCAGAGTGTAATAAGGCTCAATGGCATCAGATGTTCCGAGCTTTGCCAAAAACGAGCAAATAGCCATAGGTTCAACACCTTCCGCTTTCAATTCGCGAACACCCAAGCTGCCTAAACGTTTGGATAGTTTGCCTTCGGTTCCCGTTAATAAAGGCAAGTGAGCAAAAGTAGGAACTTTTCCGCCGATAGCCTTAAACATTTGAATTTGTGCAGCCGTGTTGGTAACATGGTCTTCGCCGCGCACAATGTGAGTAATTCCGAAATCGGAGTCATCAACGCAAGAAGGAAAATGGTATAAATAGCTGCCGTCTTCGCGAATAATAATCGGGTCACTTAACTTTGAGGCTTCGTATTTGCAGTGTCCGCGCACAATATCATCCCACTCAATTACTTCATCAACCAATTTAAAGCGGTAGTGAGGTTTGCGTCCTTCGGCCTTAAATTTTGCCAAATCGTCGGCGGTATATTTCAAGGCTTGGCGGTCGTAAATAGGAGCCTGTCCCTTTGCCATTGCACGTTTGCGCTTGATTTCCAATTCTTCCGGAGAATCGTAACAGGCGTATATTCTGCCTTCGGCAATCAATTTATCGCGCAGCTCATCATAGCGTTCAAAACGAGCAGACTGGCGTGCTTCTTCACCCCACTCAAACCCGAGCCATTTAAGGCTTTCACGCATAGCATCTTCATATTCTTTCTTAGAACGCAATTTATCCGTATCATCTATACGGAGCATAAATTTACCTCCCAATTTTTTGGCGAGTAACCAATTAAATAAAGCCGTTCTGGTATTACCTATATGCATAAAACCTGTCGGGCTGGGAGCAAATCTTACTTTTATATCAGACATTTATCAAACTCACTAAATTTATAAAACAAAACTCTCGCCATCATATAGATTTTGAGTCAAGATTTCAATAGTTAAATGCAAAAAAATAAGTATTTTCGCCGGTTTTGTATGTCTTGTTATCCTCAACCTTATCGGGAACAAGAAGCTTGCAATGCAGTTCCGAAGACAATCTCGGCTGCGTTTATGCCGGAAGGTTCGGCAAAAGACCGATTATTGCATCTACAATCGGTAAATCAGCCGGCGCAAAATCATAATCACGTAAATCACGAGGGTTAACCCATTTATATTGCTCATGCTCTAAAACAACCGGAACATCCTGACTTTTGCAGGTAGCCCAAAACGAGTGCAGAACAATAGTGCCGAAATCATAATCATAAGAGCTGGTAACAAACGGTTCCCGCACAAAAATTTCCAGTTTCATTTCTTCCATTAATTCGCGCGCTAAACATTGTTCAAGTGTTTCTCCGTCTTCCAGTTTTCCTCCCGGAAATTCCCACTTATATTCCAAGCTTTTGCCGTGTTTGCGCTGGCCGATTAAAATCATTCCGTCACACATAATCAAACCGGCGGCAACATCTCTTTTCATCTTAAATTCCTTTCTTTATTCATAACGCAAAGCATTTATCGGGTTTAATAATGAGGCTTTATATGCCGGAAAAAATCCGAATAACAAACCGACAATACCCGAAAAACAAAACGGAAGCAATACATAAAATGTTGACAACTCTGCACTCATGGATACAAACAGCGGGAGAATATACACTCCGCCCACACCGATGGCAACACCTATCAGTCCGCCTATTAAAGATAAAATCAGCGCTTCCGTCAAAAATTGCCAACGAATATCCCAGCGTTTTGCACCGATTGCCATTCTTATTCCTATTTCTCTTGTGCGTTCCGTAACCGAAACAAGCATAATATTCATAATACCGATACCGCCGACAATTAAAGATATTGAAGCAATGGAGCCGAGCAAAATCGTCATTACCTGTGTGGAACTTTGCATCATTTCCATAAATTGAGTTAAATTCATAATGGTAAAATCATCATCTTTATTAAGTCCCAAATTATGGCGTTGACGCAGCAATGCGGTAATTTCTGATTGTGAAGTGTATGTGCTGTCGGCATCATAAGCTTGAAGCATCAGCATATTAACCATATCCGGAAATTGCGTTCCGGAAACTTTTTTCTGCGCCGTAGAAAGCGGAATATATACCATATCATCCTGATCTTGTCCCGGACCGCTTTGTCCGCGCGCGGTCAATGCACCGATTACCTTGAACGGCAATCCTTTAATTCTGATGGTTTTTCCCAAAGGGTCCATATCGGCAAACAGTTCTTTGGCAACGGTTTGTCCTAAAATGGCAACCTTATTGGCATTACGAATATCTGTTTGAGAAAACACACGTCCGTAGGCCAAATCCCATTCTTTAATTTCAAAATATCGGTTATCGGTTCCGACAATATTTGTTGCCCAGTTAGTGTTACCGTAAACTATTTGTCCGCTGTCATTTACCACCGGTGCGGCCAAGCGAATAGCGGCTACTTTTTCCTGAATGGCATCGGCATCACCGTTTTTAAGTGTCGGCTGCGAGCCTCGTCCCATGCGAGCGCCTCCGGAGGTTGACGAGCCGGAGCGAATCATAATAAGGTTTGTTCCCATACTGCGCATTTCATTTTGGATAGTGATTTGCGCTCCGTTGCCGATAGAAAGCATAATGATTACGGCGGCAACGCCGATTATGATTCCCAAGCTGGTTAAAACCGAGCGCATTTTATTGGCGCGGATGGCGCGAACAGCAATGCTTAATATTGTTCTTAAATCTGTCATTGGCTTGCCTTTTGTTTGTTTGGAAAATCCGAATGAATTTCACCGTCAACGATTTTAATTATGCGTTTTGCATACAGTGCAATATCTTCCTCATGGGTTACCAAAATAATTGTTCTTTGCAGCTCTTTATTGAGTTTGGTGAACAAGTCCATTATTTCCATACTCATTTTGGTATCCAAGTTTCCTGTCGGCTCGTCGGCAAAAATTATCGGAGCATTATTTACAATGGCTCGGGCAATGGCTACTCGTTGCTGCTGTCCTCCGGAAAGTTGATTCGGTTGATGGTGCATACGTTCACGCAATCCGACGCTTTCCAATGCTTTTATGGCCTTGCGGCGGCGTTCTTTTTCATCTATACCGGCATAAACCATCGGTAATTCAACATTTTCTAAGGCAGAAGTGCGAGACAAAAGGTTGAAACCTTGAAAAACAAATCCGATTTTTTGGTTACGTATTTCTGCCAGTTCATCTGCGGAGAGGTTTTCTACATTTTTACCGTCAAGCATATAACTGCCTGATGTCGGAGTATCTAAACAACCGAGGATGTTCATTAACGTTGATTTTCCCGAACCGGAAGGGCCCATAATAGCAACAAATTCTCCTTGATTTATTTCCAAATTTATTCCTTTCAGAATTTCTAAATCAAAGCCGTCAAGCGGATAGCTTTTGCGGATGTTACTTAATTTTATTAATGTGTTACTCATTAACGCGGCATCCTTAATCTCATTTGTTTTGTTACTTCGGTATCTGATTTTGAGAGAATAACTTTGTCGCCGGCTTGTATCTTGTCTGACACTATTTGAGTATTGTTATCGTCACTGACACCGATTTTAACGGAAATTCTTTCCGGTTTGCCATGCTGCAAAATCCAAATTCCTCTGTCATTATAGCGTTTTGCATCATCTCCTTCATCCATATAAAAGCGCAATGCTTGGTTTGGAACAGCTAATATGTTTTTTTCTTCGGCAGTGATAATTTCCACGTTAGCCGTCATTCCGGGGCGCAGTTTCATATCTGTATTATCTATCCCGATTACAACAGTATAAGTAACAACGTTTGAGGTGGTAATTGCTTTATTGCGAACCTGAGTAACCTTACCGACAAAAAATTCATCAGGATAACTGTCAACCGAAAAGCGCACGGATTGTCCATCTTTCACTTTAGCAATGTCTGCTTCAACAACCGAGGCTTCTATTTGCATTTTTGTTAAATCTTCGGCAACGGAAAATAATTCCGGTGTGGAAAAACTTGCGGCAACGGTTTGTCCGACCTCAACAGCTTTAGAAATAACAACCCCGTTCACCGGTGATTTTATTTCGGTGTAAGAGAGTTCTGTTTTTGCTGAGTTTAATGACGCTTCGGCCTGTTTAACCTGAGCCTTTTCCAAAGCAAGCTGAGCTACCGAATTATCGTAATCACGCTCGGCAGCCTCAAGTTCTTTTTCGGTAGAATATTTTGAAGCATTTAATTTTGAAATACGATCAAGAGCTTTTTTGAAATATTTAATATTGTTTTCTTCCACGGCAACTTGAGCGCGGGCAATTTCCAAAGAGGCTTCACGTTGTGCCACGTTTGCTTTTGCATTATCTTGGTCTATTAAAGCTAAAAGCTGTCCTTCTTTAACCTCGGAATTATAGTCAACATAAATTTCGGCAATGCGACCGGATGCCTGCGTGCCGATGGTTATGGTGGAAAGCGGATTTATTGTGCCTGATGCGGTTATACTTTCCGTGATATCGGTTACGGCAACTTCGGCGGTTTTAAATGTTTTTTCGGCATTTGTTTTGTGAAAATATTTGTATCCGCCACAAACGGCAAGCAGTGCTATGACAGCGTAACATATTGTTTTTTTGTGTTCTTTTAAGCTATTATACTCAATCATATTCTAATCCCTTTGCGAAAATATACCCTATATTTATAGTCCGAAAAAAAGGCATTAACAAGAAAAAATTGTGCATTTTCGGTTTGTATAACTCTCTTTACAAGCAAAAAAATTTTTGCTATCATTCTTCTGAAATGTGGCAAAAGCACATTTTAGGGCGTGACAACCTTTCAATGAAACTGGTCGGGAAAACCGGCGCATTTTTTGTTACTGATGTTCGCATTTGCTGTGAGCGGATGTCAGCTAAATAAGGCAATGCCAAATAGGCTGAGCCATTGTAGTTTCGTTGTGGTTTGTCAACATCCGCCCACCATTTTCGGTGGTTTTTTTATTAACTTTTTTAACTTAATGAAAGGATGTTTGAAATGAAACATTTAATATTTGCGATAGCGTTAATTTTTTTTGCCACACAGGCAAATGCCGAAACTGCCGGAATTATCGGAACATGGCCTTGCGGTGCCGATTGCACGGCAACCCTTGACAGCGAAGGAAATATGAAAATAACCGGCAGCGGAGAAATGAGTCATTTTAACCCGCATTGCTTCGGAACACCAATGGTTTGCACATCAGACAGTCCGTGGTTGAAATATAAAAGTCAGATTAAATCGGTGGATATTCAGGGAGTAAGCAATGTCGGAGAAGGAGCATTTTACACAATTCCGATAGAAAAATTAACCTTAGGCAACACCGTAACCGACGTTAAGTGGGATGCGTTTGAAGGACACCATATCAGAACACTGGAATTGCCGGATTCTGTTACAACAATCGGAGCGCAAGCTTTTGCCGGAGGTTATTTGCAAAATTTACTGATTCCCGATTCCGTAACTTTAATTCAAATGAGTGCTTTTGGTAGAGACGAGGCAAAAAATTTAAATATTACCTGTAAAGGTAGCAACTGCAACAGAGTAAAAGCCTTGTTTGAAAATTATTACTATGCAAGTCATGATGAATTTTTAACCAAAGACTTTAGCAGCCACTTTTCTTTAGCCGGAGAAAATCAGTGCAACAGTGAAAAATATTATTGGACCGGTGGTATGTGTAACAACCGCCCGACTGACGGCAGTATGATAGAATGTGATGAAGGATGGTATGCTACCAATAAAGATGTGTGCGCAAGAATCAAGCTTCGTTACACTCTGCCGGAAGCAGACGAGGCAACAAGTGATGATTATGAAAATATGATTGAATGGATTTTTGAGTAAAAAAATATCCGCCGTCATCTTGAGGGAGTCCCACGTCGCTACGCTACTCGGAATGACTGTAAGGTAGGAAACGTCATTGCGAGGGAGTGAAACGACCGTCGCAATCTCCTTGAACAAAGATCTCCTGTTTCAGGAACGGAGTCTATTGTTACGCACTGCATAATAATAAACACTTTCTTGCTTAAAAAAAATCTTTACGGGGATTCCCACGTCGCTACGCTCCTCGGAATGACAGCTGAATATTAATCAGCCGAGATTATCGGTTTCAGGCTTTTTTACCATATTGCAATAAGCGATTACGCACAAGCCCGCGGAGTGATATTTCCGGTCTGGCACCGTAGTGTGTAATTACCTCAGAGGCGGCAATGCTGGCAATTATGGCGCAAGTTCCCAAACTGCGTCCCTTCACCATGCCATACAAAAATCCGGCTGCATATATATCGCCGGCTCCGGTTGAATCCACAACATCTTTTTCCATTTGTTCGGCTTCAACAAAGATTTTTTCACGTCCGTTTACTACAACCGAACCGCGAGAATCTCGGGTAATGGCGGAAATTTGAGCCATCGGTTTAATTAAGTCAAGGCATTTGTAAAAATTGTCTTCTTCAAACAAAGCTTTTAACTCTTCCTCATTGGCAAACAGAATATCAGCATACTTTTGAATAAATTCCAACATTTGCACACGGTGATTTTTTACGCATGAAGTATCTGATACGCTGAAAGCAACACTGCGTTCGTATTTATGCGCCAAATTGCAGGCATAAACAAGTGCTTCGTGTGAACTTTCGGAATCCCACAAATACCCCTCAATAAAAATGATTTTTGACTGAGCAATCATTTTTTCATCAATATCTTCTTTAGAAAGCTTTTTAGCTGCTCCGAGATATGTAAACATTGAGCGCTGCGTATCCGGTGTAACAAGAACAATACTGCGTGCGGTTGCCGGCCCCTCATCAAGAGGTTTGGTAAAGCAATCAATACCGGCGGCACCGATATCACGTTTAAACACTTTACCCAATTCATCATCATGAACCTTACCGATAAAAGCACAATCAGCACCGAGAGATGCCAGTCCGGCAACCGTATTGGCGGCAGAACCTCCGGAAACTTGGCGTTCAGGAATAATATCATTATAAATTTTACCGGCTTCGGCTGCTTCAACATAAGTCATAGAGCCTTTCGGCAAATTGCGTTCGGTTAAAAAACTGTCGCCTACTTTTGCTAAAACATCAACAACGGCATTCCCAATGCCGAGAACATCATAAATGGTATCTTCGGAATTCATTTTTCCCTCCGTTAAACAACTTTATTTTTTTTACACTGTTGCCGATAAAAATTCAAGCCTTATAATTAAAATGTGAAAAATAGTCTCATTATCGGGCGCACTCTTTTTTCTTTCATTATCGGGATTGCGGAGCAATAACCGATAATCTCGGCAAATTAATATTTCGCTGTCATTCCGAGGAGCGTAGCGACGTGGGAATCTCAGTAAAAATCTTTTTTAAGCAAGAAAAGTGTGTGTTGTTATGCAGTGCGTAACAATAGACTCTGTTCCTGAAACATGAGATCTTTGTTCAAGGAGATTGCGACGGTCGTTTCACTCCCTCGCAATGACGTTTCCTACCTTACGGTCATTCCGAGGAGCGTAGCGACGTGGGAATCCCTCAAGATGACTGCGGATATTTTTCACTCAAAAATCCATTCAATCATGTTTTCGTTATCGTTTGATGTTGCCTCGTCGGCTTCTTGCAAGGTATAGCGTGTGCGCAGACAGCAGTATCCGGAGCATGGCATATAATCTTTATAACATTTATCCACACATCCTACACCTGCTTGCACGAATTTTTCTCCGCAACTTCCGCAAGTTTTCATACCGGTTTCGGGGTTAGTGACGCAAGAGTTTTTTACTACATTAACATCCTTAAATGTTCCATAGAGATAACTAAACCAGTCATTATTCAATAAAACCACATCGTCACGCATATTCACATATTGTAGGCTTGATGCCATATGAAATGCTCCAGCCCCTAAGTGCGTAACATTTGGAATATCCACACTGCTCAAAGATGTTCGATTAAAAGCACTCGCACCTATGGACTGCAAATTTTCGGTTCCACTGATTTCGGTTAGGTATTTTTCTCCGGCAAATGTCAAATCTCCGATTCTGGTTACATTTCCCTCAATAACAGCTTTTGTGACATATTTGCCACTCCAAGGAGTTCTTGGGATCCAAAGTCTTGGATAAGCGCTTTCACTGCCATTTGTATTTGCAGTATAATCCTTCATTTCGCCTTCGCCGGAAATGGTCAGTGTGCCCTTGGAAAGGGTACATGTAACGTTGCTGCCGGTAGCGCCGCAATCCCACGAACCGCAGTAGTCGCCATCATCATCTTTGCCGGTTTCGGCGTTGCAAGCAGCATAAGATTGGTTTGCGCACAACATCATAAGCATAAAAACAAAATTAAAACATTTCATCACAAACATCCTCTTCATCTAAAAAAGTTAATAAAAAAGCCACCTAAAATGGTGGGCGGATGTTGACAAACCACAATTAAGCAAATGGCTCGGTGCTTTTGCACTTTTACAAAGCCTTATAACACCGACATCCGCCTAAATAAGACGAATTATCGGTATAAACCAAAAATCGCAGTTCCATGCGTTGCTTAATTGAAGGGTTGTCACGCCCTAGAATGTGTTTTTTCACACTCTAGGTTTCATGATAACAAATAGATACCGAAAAGTAAAGAAAGATTTTACCTGCATTCCTAAAGAAAAATTATTCGCGCATATTTCACATTCTCTTAAATTTGTTAGCCGCACCGGTAAGACGTAAAATACAATACTCTGCCACAATTTCTGCCGGAATTCCGGTTGTTTTACAATCACGTTCGCAATCATAAAGCATAGAAAGCGCGCCTAAAATCCGCTCCTTGCGCCAAATTTTCAGTTGACGTAAAAAAGAATCCTTACGATAAAAAACTAACGCCGGACGTAAAATTTTAATGGCTTCCTCTGCCGATTTTCCGTTTTCCAACTCGGCAGCCACATTCAAAAGTTTGGCAAAATGATACGAAATTTGCCGAACCAAAGTTGCCGTATTTTCTCCCTCTTTCAGCAACCGATTATACAAAGCGCACGCCTTATCCGTGTTGCCCTCGGCAGTAAAATAGCATAAATCATCATAGTTAGCTCCGGCAATATCACTGACTGCCTTTGCCACATCATCTGCTTCAACATATTTACGTTCTCCCAAATATGTTTCCAGCTTATCTATTTCACCCTGATTCATTTTGCGATCCGGCGAAAGCTTTGCCGCCAGCATTTGTAACACCGGCGGAGTAATAGATATTCCCCTTTCCCGCAACATTTTTTCCGCACTGGAAGCAATATCCCCGTCCCTGTCTTCATAGCACCCGACGGTATAAATATCCGCTCGGTCTTTTGCCCATGTAATCAATGACGTTTTCGTGTTATACGAATCTGATGTGATAATCAGTAAGTTATCGGATTTTGTTTCCGGCAGCATTTTCTTCAAAATATCGGCTATTTTTGCATCTGCATTTTTGACCACAACAACGCGCCTTCCGCCCATCAAAGATTGAGCATGATACTCGCCATACAATTCGTTGCCGTCCTTAGATATATCTTCCGCATCAAATTGCGTGAAACGGAAAGCATCTCCGGTGTCATCACACACGGCAACCGCACACTTATTTTGCCATTCGCTGATCAACCCCTCATTTGTTCCGAAAAGCACAATACATTTAACACTCGGATTCGGGTTAGTGCAAAAAGAAGACAGCTGCGCCGGTTTAATATTCATCTGGATTACCACGCTTGGTTTTTACCGAATGGAAGTAGGCGGCAATACGCAAAGAAATTTCGTTGGCGATAATCTTTGCACCGTCTTTTTCCACCTTTTTCTTGTCCATAGTTGTGGAATACGGATTATCCAATAAATCGTAACTCAAATAAACCCAACTTTTGCCGGAAACAAGGTGTCCTTTTTCCTTGCTCCACAATTCATATTTGACTGTGTATTTTACCTTTTCCCGAGTTGCAGTAATATCATCACGCAAGGCCTGTTCGCTGACATTTTTACCGACCGGATTTATTTTTAAGAAATATTCGGCACATTTCGGCTGTCCATACGGATTAAAGTTATCCATCAGTTCATTTTTAATCAACTGCCCTATTCTGTCGGACACGGCCTCAATTTTTATGGATGCCATGGAGCGGACAATATCTGTGTCATACTCGTTATTATAATACCACAAGTCCGAACCGCCGGTTTTTTCCACATATAAAGGTTCAAAACCGCAAGCCGAAACTACTGTTATCAGTGCCGAAACGGCAAATATTTTCAGTTTATGCAACAATGTTTACAATCCTATTTGGTACTACTATTATTTTTTTCACCGGTTTGCCGTTTAATTGACGAACAACGTTATCCAGTTTCAAAGCCGCCTCTTCGGCAACTTTGTTGTCGGCATTTTTCGCTATGGTAATGGTCCCGCGCATTTTACCGTTAAGCTGAACACCTAATGTTACCACATTATCTTCGGCTAACTTGGCGTCGCCCTTCGGCCAGCTTTCGGCAACAATAAAGGTATTATACCCCATACGCGCCCACATCTCTTCCGCCAAATGCGGAGTAAACGGAGATAAAAGTTTCAAAAGCACGGCATACAGTTCTGCCGGAACTTTCGGCAAATCAGACATATAATTAACATAGGTCATCAGCGAGGAAACCGCAGTATTAAATTTCATCTGGTCAATGCGCTCCGTAACTTCCAAAATGCACTTATGCATAGCACGTAAGTCATTTTCCGAAGGTTCTGTTTTATAAACTTTTTTGAACAAAGAATAAACCTTTGCCACAAAACGATAAACACCGTTTAAGCTTTCTTCCGACCACATTGCCACTTGATCAAACGGTCCGATAAACATTTCATACAAACGGAAGGTGTCGGCACCGTAATTATTAACAATATCATCCGGATTAACAACATTGCCGCGCGACTTACTCATTTTTTCACCGTTTGCCGCCAAAATCATACCGTGCGAAGTGCGCTTGTGATACGGCTCCGATTGCGGAACATAGCCGCAATCATACAGGAACTTGTGCCAAAAACGAGAATACAGCAAGTGCAAGGTTGTGTGTTCCATTCCACCGTTATACCAGTCAACATTCATCCAATAATCAAGAGCTTCTTTTGAAGCAAACTCCTTATCATTATGCGGGTCGCAATAACGAAGGAAATACCATGATGAACCGGCCCAGTTCGGCATAACGTCGGTTTCACGGCGAGCGTGTCCGCCGCACTTAGGGCAAGTGGTATTAACCCAATCAGTTGCATTAGCCAGCGGAGAATCGCCGTTATCATTCGGACGATAATCAGGAACTTCCGGCAATTTCAGCGGTAATTGGTCTTCAGGAATCGGCTGCCATCCGCAATGTTCGCAATAAACCATCGGAATCGGTTCACCCCAATAACGTTGGCGAGAGAACACCCAATCGCGCAGTTTGAAATTGACTTTGGCATGACCGAAACCATTGTCCTCGGCATATTTAATTGCCGCCGCCATTGCTTCTTTTTTATCCATACCGTTCATAAAACCGGAATTGATGTGCAATCCGTCTTCTTCCCATGCTTTTTCGGAAATGTCTCCGCCGGCAAGAACTTGAATAATCGGCAAATTAAACACTTTCGCAAAATCATAGTCACGCTGGTCATGCGCCGGAACAGCCATAATGGCACCGGTGCCGTAACCGGTTAAAACATAATCGGAAATAAACACCGGAACCAAAGAACCGGTATACGGATTTTTTGCTTTTATGCCTTTTAATTCAACGCCGGTTTTGGTGGTATCCGAAGTGCGTTGCAGCTCTGACTTTTTAGCTGCCTCCTCAATATATTTTTGCACCTCGTCCGCATTTTCAAATTTTTCCATCAATTCGGCAACAAACTTATGCTCCGGTGCCATAACGCAATAAGTAACACCGAAAGTGGTATCCGGACGAGTGGTATAAACCACCATTTTTTTGCCCAAATCCGCACCGGAATTATCCGTCAGGTCAAATTCAAGTTCCGCACCTTCAGAGCGGCCTATCCAGTTAATTTGAGTGGAACGGACACGGTCAATAAAATCAACCTCTTTCAAATCGTCTATCAAACGGTCGGCATATTTTGTTATGGCAAGCATCCACTGTTCTTTGTCTTTGCGAACAACCTCGGCTCCGCAACGTTCGCAGCAACCGTTCACAACCTCTTCGTTTGCCAAGCCAACCTTGCAGGACGGGCACCAGTTAATTGCCATTTTATCTTTATAAGCCAACCCGTGCTTATAAAATTGAATAAACATCCACTGTGTCCATTTATAATATTCCGGATCACAGGTAGCAAAACTTCTGTCCCAATCAAAGGAAAAACCGATTGATTTGAGCTGACGGGTAAAATTTGCAATATTCTCTCTGGTAGAAACTGCCGGATGCACACCGGTTTTAATGGCATAATTTTCCGCCGGCAGACCGAAAGCATCAAAACCCATCGGGTATAAAACATTATAGCCCTGCATACGTTTTTTGCGGCTGATAACATCAAGTGCCGTGTAAGAACGCGGATGTCCGACGTGCAAGCCTGCTCCCGAAGGATACGGAAACTCCACCAAAGCATAAAATTTTTCTTTAGATTTATCTATTTCAACTTTGTAAACTTTTTCATCTTCCCAAATTTTTTGCCATTTATGTTCAATGGATTTGAAGTTGTATCTGTCCTCTATTTCCCATTCTTTTTGCCAATCATCAAAGCTTTCTTTTCCGTTATATCGGGCATTCCCAGACATAGTTTATTTCTCCGTTCGTAAATTACAAAAATATGCTTAAACCTAACACACATATTCACAAATTTCAAAGCATTTTTATTGCTTTTTTCTTATCGGTGGATTTTGCACAAAAAACATTACACAAAACACTGGACAAAATGTTTTTTGTATGCTAATATGGAGAAAAGTTGTAAGGAGAAAAACCATGGCGACCGTAGAAGATATTAAAAATATGGACATGGAAAGTTGGCTTAAGGCTGATTTTTCGGAAATTAAATCCAATCAAGCAGATGCATTTATTGACGAAACCATTGAGTTGCTCAAGCGTGACTTTGGTTTCAAATGGGGAATGTTTAGTGAGGGAATCGGTGATGAAGCCGTAAAGGCTTGCTTAAAACACGAAGTTGAAGCTCTTAAAAAGAATTTACGTGAACAAAGTCCGGTGAACAAATATATGAGCAGATTCGGTAGCATGCTGAAAAAAACCGGAATGGGTAAAAATGCAACCGATTTATTTGATGCCGGAGAACGTAATTTTAATTGTAACTTGATGAAGCTCTCTGTTTCCAAATTGCATGCAATAGTTAAAGACAGCTATTACGAATCAGACAGTTATAAAATTGACAAAATGTCAAGTGAGTTTGAAATGGATGCAGATACCTTAAGAGCAATGTCTCCTAATCAGAATCAGGATTCCGTTATTCTTGGTGATGACAGCATTATTATTATTCCGAATCCGGAAAATAATGATGAAATTGACACTCCTGCTCCGGAAAATAATGATGTAAACGATACTCCGGAACCGGAAAATGCTGATGAAATTGATACTCCTGTTCCAAATCCGGAAAATGCTGATGAAATTGACACTCCTGCTCCAAATCCGGAAAATGCTGATGAAATTGATACTCCTGCTCCAAATCCGGAAAATTCTGATGAAATTGACACTCCTGCTCCAAATCCGGAAAATGCTGATGAATTTGACACTCCTGCTCCAAATCCGGAAAATGCTGATGAAATTGATACCATCGCCAAATGGGAAGCAAAATACTTGCAAGATGATGTTGAGCTGACAGATGAAGCAGATATAAATCAGTGTATTGAGGATACCATTAAAGCTCACAAAAACGAAAATCCGGATTGGGATAAAGTCAGTGAAGATGCTTTACGCATACTCTTGGAGGAAGAGTTTGCCGAAGCTTTGAAATATAATGAAGAATCAATGAGCTTCGGTAGAAAATTGAACAAAGGTGACATTAAAACTCCGGTAGAACAAATTTCCACAATTTTAAGCCAAGATAAGCCGGAAGCTGAATTATTGCAGGATTTAGCAAAGGATTTTGATGTAGCCGCCGACAAATTGCCGTTCAAACCGCTATCCGTCAATGAAGGCGAAACAAATGAAGAAGAAGATACTAACGATAAAAGCTGGATAGCTAAAAAGGCCGAATACTATCAAGGGTTATCAGATGCCGGAGAAATAGAAAATTACAGTCAGGATGAAACAAAACCGGGATTTTATGCCGAGTTCAACGGTGCTTCAATTCATTATACCTCTGAACACTCGGTTAGCGTTTCCAAAGGTGCGGACTTAAAAGTGTTCTACACAATTTTAGATGATCCGGCAAACGGCAACCGCCCGATTTCCATTTCAGCCGAAGCTTCGGCTGAATTTAAGGCAAAGCTTTATGCGGCTTGCGTTCTTAAAGGTAAAGTAATTGCCGATCCGATGCCGGAAATAAGTCCGGAACAGATAGATTCCTTAGGATTGAGCGAATCCGACAAAGCAAAAGTTGTAGAAGCAATCAACAACGGATACAGAGGTCCGCAACCGGCTGAGCCTGAACAAAATAACGAAGAAGGTCCGCAACCGTCTGAACCTGAACAAAATAACGAAGAAGGTCCGCAACCGGCTGACGGTCACGAAGATACTTCAAACACTGCTGATGATGAAAACAAAAAATATCGTGACGATGCACCGGAAAACGTGAAAAACACCGTAGATAAAGTTGATGAATTACGAGCTCAATTTGAACAACTTTTGCAAGAAGGTAAAATTGAAGTTGTGAAAGTTGACGGCAAAAGAACAATCCGCGGTGCCAACGAAGAAGATGTAAAAAAAGCCGAACAAATACTGAAAGATGCGGCTGATATTACCCAAAAAGGCTTAAATAAAAATGCCGGTAAAAGAGTTAAAGTTGAATTTCAAAAAATGGTTACCGATAAAGACGGCAATGTTAAGCATGACAAAGACGGAAATGCCGTGACAAAATCGGCACACATAAACACAGGAAAACTTGATACGGAAGAAAAGAAAAGGGATAATACTGATATTCGTGGTGCTCAACAGAGATTTATTGAGACACTCAAAAATAATACTAAAGGAGAATCGCGATGAATGGATTTAGTGATGACTTTTTGTGGTTTTTGAATGCCAACTATCCGACTGACTTTTACAAAGTAAAAGACGAAAAAGCCTCACCGGAAACGCTGGCAAGTATTTATGCCAACCGTTGTGAAGAATTCAGACAATGGGAAACCGTTCCGCTTACCCTGCGTCTTGAATACCACGGAAAGCTGCCGGAGGATATTAAAGAGCTGGCCAGACAAGGTAATTATGAAGAATTACGCCATGAGGCCGCTCATAAGCATCCGGAAAAGGTTGATTATGATAATTTTCATCCGACTCCGCAGCAGTTTGCTTCTGCCGGTGCCATTATGGTATTTGCAGCCGCTGCTGCCGAAGGTTATTCTCAAGCCTCGCAATATGGCTTGGCTACAGAGCGGATTTTGCGTGACACCTTGCGTGACAAAGCCATCAACAACACCATGACGGCAACGGAGAAAGAAGCATGGCGCAAGAGTAAGCACAAAACGCAAAACATTATTTATCAGGAATGGAAACAACACTCACCGGAAAAATTGCTTGTCCACGAATTTTGCCGTTTCAACTCCGGTCGTATTTCTGCCGAGCAGTTGATGAAACAAGTTCCGGATTTGATGAACAGAATTAATTTTGACCGCCGTGATGAATTGTTGAAATACATTCAGAAAGACAGAGTTCAAGCTAAATTGGCCAACTTTGATGATGCCGTTTTGGATATGTTTATGCAAACCGTGTTGCAAAAAAATCCGGATGAACTGCGTGCTATGAAGGCAAACGCACTCTCCCGCATGGATGGACAACAAACACCAAACGTTACCGCTTTGACGGGAGCAAAAAAACTCGGAGCCTCGGAGTTGTCATCAGAACAAAAGGGAACACCTGCGGTTTCTAAAGATCAACGCCTGCAATATGTCGGATTAATGCTTAAACAACAAAATGTGAACGGCTAGAATCTGTCCGGATTTTGTTGATTGCCGTTGATATACATGCAAAGTATTATGCCGAAACTGGCCATAATGGAAAACATTACCGTGCCTCCGTATGAAATCAGCGGCAACGGAACTCCGACGACGGGCATCAACCCTGTTACCATTGATATGTTTATAAACACATACAAAAAGTAGTTTGTATTAAGTCCGATAATGACCAATTTGGCAAAGTAGTTTTTAGTCCTTGCCACAAATATGTATCCTATTGCGATTAGTGCAAGATTAAGCATAACCAAGCACAAACTGCCGATAAGCCCGAATTCCTCGGAAAACATGGTGAAAATAAAGTCTGTATGCTTTTCAGGCAGAAAGTTGAGATGTGTTTGTGTGCCATGCAAAAAACCTTTGCCGACAACACCTCCGGAACCGAAGGCTATTTTTGATTGAATAATGTGGTATCCGGCCCCGAGCGGATCTCTTTCCGGATTTAAAAAAGTCAAAATTCTGTTTTGCTGATATTCGTGCAGAAAATTCCATATCAACGGAAGAGCCGCCGATATAACAGCTGCCACTGTTCCGAATTTCCACCACTGCACACCGACGGCAAACAACAGAATCCCTGTGGTAAACAGAAGCATTAAGCCTGTTCCCAAGTCCGGCTGAATAACAATTAATGCCACCGGAAGCATGGCCATAATAACCGGAATAACCAAACCGCGATTTGATTTTATGCCGTGAATTGTAGCAGAATCAAAATAACGAGCCAAACAAAGAACCAACCCGATTTTCATTAATTCCGACGGCTGAACCTTGAAAAAGCCTAAATCTATCCAACGTTGGGCTCCCATTCCGACATGACCGCCTATTTCTACCGCTACCAACAGTAACAGCGACAATCCGTAAAACACATAAGCATATTTGTAATAAGTGCGTGAGCTTATCAGTGCCAAAAAAATCATTACCCCGAAAGAAATTCCAAAACGAATAATGTGTTTTAGCGCCCACGGATTCCAACTGCCGTTTGCGGCGGAATAAAGTGTCATTGTTCCCAAAAAAGCCAGCAGCACAATCAGCAATATATACGGTAAACTCAACTTAAAAAATTTACCTAGAGCAGATGTTTGTGTGTTTTCATACGCTAATTGCATAAATTATTCCTTATTTTATATCTAAAGCCAGAGCCGTTTGCAAAATTTTACCGGCAATAGGAGCGGCAACCCCCGAACCGGATGAACCATGTTCAACCACAACCGCAACCGCATATTGCGGGTTGTCTATCGGCGTGAATCCGATAAAAAGCGCATGATTACGAAGTCGCCACGGCAAATTTTCATCCCGAATAATACCGCTTGCACGCTCTTTCATTGAAATACGACGCACTTGTGTTGTGCCGGTTTTACCTCCCATTTTAGCTCCGTCTACATTAAACTTTGCTCGTCCGGCCGTTCCTCCGGCACCATTTACCACCTCAAACATACCACGCTTGATAATTTCTATATTTTTGGTAGAAATATTCAGTTTTTTTACATTTTGCAGCGTGTTGCCATCGGCTTTAACAAACGTCGGTTTTATGGCATATCCGCCGTTAACTACTCTTGAGAGCATAGTAACCAGTTGCAGCGGTGTTACCAAAACATATCCCTGCCCGATGCCGGAATTGGCATCATCTCCTTTTGACCAAGCTACGCCGTATTTATTTTTTTTCCAGTTTTGCGTAGGTATATTACCGCCTTTTTCATTATCAAGACCGATATTCAGCGGTTCGCCGAGACCGAGCTTAACTGCCATATCATGAATACGGTCTATTCCCACGCGCATGGCTGTTTCATAAAAAAAGATATCACAAGAATATTTTAAGGCTTCCACAACGTTTAAGCTGCCGTGTCCGGCATGCTTCCAGCAATGAAATCTGGTATTGCCGATATCCAGACCACCGGAGCAATAATACCTTGTATGTTCATCAATAATTCCGGATTCTAAAGCTGCCAGCGCCACAACAACCTTAAAAGTTGAACCCGGAGAATATTGACCGGAAACCGCCTTATTAATCAGCGGAGTTCGCTCGTTATTAAGCAACATATCCCAGTGTTTATAGCTGATTCCGTTGGTAAACAAATTCGGGTCAAAAGACGGAGTAGAAACAAGCGCCAAAATTTCACCTGTCTTAACATTAAGCACAACTGCGGCTCCGCTTTGTTCGCCAAACGCTTCATAAGCTTGTTTTTGCAGGCGCGAATCTATGCTGATTGTTAAACTTTTTCCCTCTTTTCCGGCATCTCGCTCAATTTCTTTCATAATGCGGCCATAGGCATTAACCTCCAATTTAACCGTTCCGCTGACACCTTGCAAACGCTCATCATAGTACTTTTCCAAACCTGACTTTCCGATCTTATACCCCGGAACCAGATAAAGAGGATTGTTTTTCTTTTCTCCTTCTGCCACAGGTCCGACATACCCTAAAACATGGGCATATATATCAGCATAAGGATAATAACGGCTCAAGCCTTCATCAATTTCAACTCCGGGTAAATTCGGAGCGTTAAGCATAACTCTGGAAACATCATCCCAACGCAAATTGTTCTTCAATTTCACCGGAATAAAACGGCGGTGACGGCGGATATCTTCCAGTATTTTGTTTTCTTCCCCATCACTTATTTCCACGATTTTTTTAAAATTATCTAAAGTTTGCCGCACATCTTGGGTTTGCTCGGCAATTAACAAAGCCTGAAAATCTTGTTCATTACCGGCAATAATTTCTCCGTTACGGTCATAAATCACTCCGCGCGGAGGCACCAAAAAACGTGTAGATATCCGGTTTTCATCAGACATTACCTTGTATTTATCCGATTGATACACCTGCAGGTAATACAAACGAGCAATTATCATGATAAATGCCAACAGATTAAACCCGATAATTATCAGCAATCTGCTCGCCAAAATGCGATTTTTTTCATTATTACTCATTGATTTTTTCCGGAGGCAAAAATTTTTGTTGCACAAACAAATTGATGTAGGCAATAAGCGGATAAAACATAACCGTTGAAAGCAAGTTCAAAACAATTTCTTTTAAGGAAAACATTTCCCCGTAATAAATGCAGATTAATAAATACTTTATGGCGGAAATCACCAAACAAACCAGAATAAACTCTACCCATCTGCCGGCAAATGATACCGGATACACATAAGCTTTCATAATATTAACCATTACAACAATCATCAACATCATAAGCATGGAACAGCCAAACGGCATCGTGCTGTATATATCAATGATAAAGCCGACAATAAACGCTGAAGCATATCCGAAAAATTGTCCTCTGTTCATTGCCCAATAAAAAACACATGCCGCACCTATTGACGGATGAAAACACCCTAATTCCAGAGATTTAACCGGCATATAAAACACGAACAACAAAAGCAACGTTACTATCAACGGTATACGGTGTATACCGAACATTCTCAATTTTTCGGCAGCATTATCTTCCATCTTCGTCAGCCTTCATAAAGTCATTCAACTCTGCTTCATCTGTAAACGGCCCGTAATTAACAATGCGAACATATTCAACTCTGCTGATATCGGCGATTGTTTCTACTTTTATCTCTCCGTTTTGCAAAGAACTGATAAAACCTATCGGCAATCCCGAAGGAAACATTCCGCCGACACCGGACGTAACAACCAAATCGCCTTCTCGGATATCATCTTCCGGACGGGTAAATATTATTTGCGGATTTTCGGTGTTATCTCCGCTTAAAATTCCTCTGGCTCGTGTGCGCTCAATCACCACAGGTATATTAGAATTTATATCTGTCAATAAAAGTATTTTCGCATAGTTTCCGCTGACCTTGTCAACCCGCCCGATAACACTTTCGTTGCCAAGCACAACCTGCCCTTTTTTTACGGTATTATGCCCGACATAAACAACCAAAGCATGTGTATATTCGTCACCGGATTCAGCTACAATTTTTGCACTGAAAAAATTTACCTCCGGAGGAGGAATATAGTTAAGTAACCGAGACAAAAGCTGGTTTTCAACCTCCAAAGTCCGCACTTTGTTCTGCAAAAACTGCATTTGCTGATTTTCTTCCCGCAGGATACGATTATCCGAAAAGATATGGCTTACATCATACAAATAAGTATAAACATGATGTATACCACGCGCCGGAAATTCCAAAACGTGGGCAACGGGAGCCGTTATTTCCAGCATGGTTGCACTCATCTTATCTACCGTATTTGACGAAAATTTGCTCATAAAAACAAACAGTAAAGCGCCGAGAAACATTACGAAAACCAACAGTTTCCGCAATACTGCACTAATTTCTCCGAATTTTATTTGCAGAAAAAACTTCCGGCGCCCCATTTTTTATTCCGTATTTTATCCGCCAATATTAGAAAGAACACTTCTCAAGCGATTAACCTGATCAAGTGCCAAACCGCACCCTTTTGCAACACAGGCCAATGGTTCATCAGCAACAACTACCGGCAATCCGGTTGCTTTGCGTAAAACCAAATCCAAGTTAGCAAGCAAGGCTCCGCCACCGGTCAAAACAATACCTTTGTCCACAATGTCGGCAGCCAATTCAGGAGCAGTATTTTCCAGTGCCACTTTCACGGCTTCAACAATTTCGGTTACCGGTTCAGCCAAACTTTCAGCAACCTGACGCTCGGTTACCACAATTTCTTTCGGAACACCGTTAATCAAATCACGGCCTTTAATTTCAACGGTTTTGCCTTCACCATCAGTCGGCATACTGGCTGAGCCGATTTCTTTTTTGATGCGTTCCGCACTGCTTTCTCCAACCAAAAGATTTTTGTTACGGCGAATATAGTTAACAATAGCACTATCCATTTTGTCACCACCGACACGAATTGAACGAGCATAAACAATACCCCCCAAGGACAAAACAGCAACTTCGGTTGTGCCGCCGCCGATATCTACAACCATACTTCCGGCTGCCTCCGTAACCGGAAGTCCGGCACCGATTGCGGCCGCCATCGGTTCTTCAATCAGCAAAACTCTGTGAGCTCCGGCATATTCCGCAGACTGTTGAATGGCTTTGCGCTCAACCGCCGTAGAACCGGAAGGAACACAAATAACAATCAGTGATGTAAAGAATGTGCGACGATTATGCACTTTACTGATAAAATATTTTATCATTTCTTCGGCTATTTCAAAATCAGCAATAACCCCGTCTTTCAACGGACGAATCGCATGAATATTACCCGGTGTGCGGCCAAGCATTTGCTTTGCTTCGTTTCCGACAGCCAAAACCTGTTTACGACCTTTATATTCTTCTATTGCAACAACTGACGGCTCATTTAAGACAATTCCCTGCCCGCGAACATAGACCAGAGTATTTGCAGTCCCCAAGTCTATTGCCATATCGGCAGAAAACAAACCTAACAACTTTTCAAACATTTTTTCTCCTCATATTTTAAGATTTTGTTAATATATTTATAACGTATCGGAAAATTGTGCAAGATTTAATCTTATTTTTCACAAGTTTATTGCATTTAAAATTTGCGCGACAAACTCAGGTTGGCCGCGATAAACATCAAACAACTCTATATCAGCGTGCAAACGGTGTTTCAGCCACGTGCGTTGGCGCTTTGCATATTGTCTGGTGTGCAATTTTGCCAAATCAAGCGCCTGTTGCAGTGTTATTTCTCCTTTAATATATCTGCCGAGTTCCGGCACGCCAAGAGCTTTCATTGCCGGCATTTCTTCGGAAATATTTTGTTCAATCAGACGTTTAATCTCATCTAAAGCACCGCTTTTTGTAACCATTGTATCCAAACGAGAGCAACATCTTTGTTCTATTTCCGCCAGTTCCGGAAAAACTTTCACTACCAAAAAATCCGCCTCCGGAAGAATTTTAATTTGCGGCAATTTATGCCATTCGGAAATAGTTTTTCCGGTGGCATAAAATACTTCGGTTGCTCGCATAATTCGGGTTTTATCCTTCGGGGCCAGTTTATTTGCACTTACGGCGTCAAATTTTTGCAACTCCGAATACAAATATTCCAAACCTCTTGTTTGCAGCAAAAAATTAACCTTTTCGCGAACTTGCGGAGGTGTTGCCGGTATCGGAGATACACCGTTCAAAAGAGAATCCACATACATTCCGGTTCCGCCGACAACAACCGGAATTTTTTGCTCATTCCATATTTCTTCAATGGTGTTGGCGCATAATCGTGTCCAATCAACAACATTACCGCGAAAATTACAGTCATAAATTTCAAAAAGACGATGTTCTGCTTTTGCATATTCTTCTGCCGACGGTGCTGCCGAAATAACCGGTATCCCTTTATAAATCTGCATGGAATCGCAATTAACCACAACACCGTTAGTTTTTGTTGCAATATCTACGGCTAATTTTGATTTTCCGGATGCGGTAGGACCGGAAATGACAACAACCTTGTTTTTCATTATTCCTCCAAAGGACATCCTTCTATCAGGCGGTCAAATTCATTTCTTTTATGGGTATAAAATTCTTGATTTTCACCTTTTAATCCCTGATATTTACGAGCAATAACATATTGCGGCAGCAATGTTTTGATTTTTGCAATCGGCTGTTGCCATTTTTCCGGACGAATACGTATTTTTTTGCCCTCACCGGCAGAAACGCGCGGAGTAATTTCTCCGCTGTCGGCATCTTCAAATTCTGTCAAAATAAGACGAACATTTTGCAAGCCGCCGGGAATCAGAAAATCAATCGGCTCGCCTGAATTTATGTAATTGCGGATTTCAAAAATCGCATCATCACCCTGCCATTCAATAATTGAACCGGCAAACAGCCATTCACCCAATGTTCGGGTGTATTCATAGTTTTGGCTGATGTTAGTCAGCTTTCCGTCATGAAAACCCAAACAATATCCGCGATTTTGCAAAGCATACAACTCATCCATATATTTACGAAAATCCCACTCATTCGGATTTGCATAATAATCATCAATCGCCTGACGATAAGCTCTGGCAACCGTTGCCGCATAATATTCGGTTTTATTGCGACCTTCAACTTTTAAGGAATCCATACCGATACGCAAAATATCATTCAGTCTCGGCATCAGGCACATATCTTTTGAGTTAAGCAAATATCCGCCGTGTTCATCTTCCACAACCTCATAATATTCACCCGGACGGAAATCTTCCTCCAGCAAAAATTCAAAAGCTTTTGCGTTGTCTTTATCTATTTCTATTTCCTTAATTGTGCCGTCTTTCAAGCGCAAATGCATTTTGTAGTGCCATCGGCAACAATGCGCGCATTTTCCTTTGTTGGCGCTGCGATCGGCCATAAAATTAGAAATCAGGCATCTGCCGGAATATGACATACACATTGCACCGTGAACAAAACACTCCAACAAAACATCAGGGCATTGCTGCCTGATTTGTTCCATTTCGGCAAATGTAACTTCTCGCCCCAAAACGCATAAGCTGGCTCCCATAGACTGCCAAAACTTAACTGTTTGCGCCGAACATATATTCGCCTGTGTTGAAACAAAGCGTTTCAATTCAGGTGCATGCTGTTGCAAATAGTAAAATACACCGGGGTCGGCAATCAAAACTCCGTCCGGTTTCAATTCACGCAGTGTAGCAACAAATTGCGGCAACTTTTCTGCTTCTTCATTGTGAATATACAGGTTCAGCGTCAAATATATTTTTTTGCCGGCATTATGAACGAACTCAATACCTTCTTTTAAGTCTTCCAGCGAAAACTTTGATTGAGTGCGCAAACTCATATCCGGTGTGCCAGCATAAACGGCATCTGCCCCGTATAAAATTGCTGTTTTCAACTTTACCAACGAACCTGCCGGCAGCAATAATTCAGCTTTATTTGTCATAATTCACCTCTATTTTTGTTGTAAAAGATTCCAATTCTCCAAGCGGAGTTGAATCCAAAAAAACTTTTGCTACAAAAGGCAATCCTGATTTTTTGTCTTTCATAACCCAAAAACTGACAGTCTCATCTTTGTCAAAGAAAAATCCGGCTTCCGTATCATCCACAATTTGCAAAGATAATTCACACTTTTCAGCCTCACCCTCAAAATACGGCGTTTTTATATTTTCTTTACCCTCAGAAACTGACGTCAACTTGGAATATTTTTTACCATTAAACGAAAACTGTGTAAAGTCACATTTTTTATTTTGCATCACCAGATACGTTAATTCGGCAAATGTAGTCAGCAAATCATTTGAGGTTTTATACTTTTCATCAATCGTAATATCATCTTGCCGCTTATTATCACCCTTAACACTTATGCGATATTGCGGAACACCGTTTTTATACACAATTTCTTTGGTGCGATGACGAAAGGAATCGGTTTCGTAAAAATAATTTTCCGGCATAAACTTTGTATTATTAAAACTTCCGTAGGCATGATAGGTTGCCTTAAACGGATATACTACCCCAAAAGTTCCGGTTGTTTTAACCGTGGTTTTTACATCATATCTGCCGTTTTGAGTAAATTTATACGCAAATGTTTGCGAGCAGGCATCAAAAAGACCTATGCGGGTTTTCATATAATGTGTCAATGTTTTTGCCTGAGCGTTTGTTAACGGCATTACGGCCAGCAAAAATATCAGCAAATATAGTCTCATTCTTTAGCTATTCCTTAAACAATTTTTCCTAACATAGCAGAAAATTCGCGATAATAAAGGAAAAAAAATGGCAAAAAAAGTTTTATTGCTTTACGGCGGTTTCTCTGCCGAACGGGAAGTAAGCATTTCTTCAAAAAACGATATTTCATCTGCATTGAAAAGCAAGGGATATGCAGTTGTTGAACATTTGCTGGACAATGTTTGGGATTTGATTGATGTGCTGAAAACAGAGCAACCGGATGTTGTTTATAACGGTCTTTACGGAAATTGGGGCGAAGACGGTGAAATTCAAGGTCTTCTTGATATGTTGCAAATACCATATACTCATTCTTGTCTAAAGGCATCCGCTCTGGGAATGGATAAATATTTAACTAAACTGCTGGCTCAGCAGGCAGGTATAAAAGTTGCTCAAGGCGAAAAAACAACTTATGCCGATTTCAAGCTGCACGGAACAGCCCTGCCTTATCCTTATGTCGTTAAACCGACATCCGACGGTTCAAGCGTAGGTGTGTTTATTGTCAAAAGTCGGGAAGATGCCGAAAAAGTTTGCTACAAATGCGAAAACACCGAAATATTAATTGAACAATATATTGCCGGACGAGAATTAACGGCAATGTGCCTTAAAGGAAAATCAAGCGTCGTTACCGAGCTGGTTGCCAAAAGCGGATTTTATGATTATGATGCAAAATATACTGCCGGTTACACACAACATATTTTACCGGCGCAAATTCCTGAAAATGTGGCCGCAACATGCTGCCGCTATGCGGAAAAAGTGCATAATTTGCTCCGGTGCGGAACATTATCGCGTTGCGATTTCAGATATAATCCCGATGACGGAGTCGTTTTGTTGGAAATCAACACCAATCCGGGAATGACCTCATTATCATTAGTTCCGGAACAGGCTAAACATATCGGCATATCTTACGCTGATTTGTGCGAAATGCTCATTCTTAATGCTTCCTGCCGAAAAAGAAAAGATTAGTTAGTTATTTCACTGATAAAACCCGTATAGCGTTTGCCATAGTTTTCTTTGTATTGCAACGCCACTTCCCGCATAATTTTATTGGCATAAATCTGGTTTACGCCCTCATCTGCCTTGGCTTTCAAGATTCCATCCGCAGCATTGTAATTCATAATAATGCCGATTAGCGGAGATTTAAGCGGTTCCGACATTATTTTTTCATAAACATCCGGTGCAATTTTAAACAATGTTTCGTTTTCGGCGTTTTCCGTCAGTAAACAATTTGCAGCCGTAATCAGACGAATGTAGTCCATTAAAATAATAGGAACCAACAGTTCCAGTGGTTTATCAGGTTTTTCCATACCGATTTATCTTTCAACAATAAAAAATCTTCCTCTCTATAATTTGCACAGTATCCGCAAAAATACAAGACATTTTGTCACTATATCCTTTTGCATTATTAATTTACCACCTTATTTTCAAAAATTTTTCTCTCAAATCAATGCAATTAATAATATTTTTTGTTTGTATAGTATCTTTTTGATTGATTTTAAAACAATATTAGTTTAATATAATTTTAAAATACACTTAAAGAGAGATAAAATGACTATTTTTACAAGCAGAGTAATAGTGCTGTTCAACAAAAAAACAAGTATTCGCCTATCGTTGATTGAGTGGGATATACTTGATAATATATGCCGCCGAGAAAACCTTAAAAGAAATAAGTTAATTGAAAAAATAATGCAAAGCAAAAAACCTGAAGTAGGGATGACACAAGCCGTCCGGCTGTTTGTTTTAGTATACTTATACCGTCAAAACTTACAGAGCAATCCCATATTTTTTACCCGAAATCAGGTATTGACGGCAACATTAATGGAAATATCACAATAACGGTTATTAACGCTTAAAAGCGAAAATCACGTCCCCTTCCCGCACGAATATTTTCCAAGTGTTGACGAACTATTTTTGCAATATTCGGGTTGAGTGTGGCAATTTCTTTTTCAATCAAATCTTCTCCGGCTTTTTTAGTTTCGTCAGAAGCGTAATCACTCAAATATTCCTGCAAAGTCATAATTGCATTCGGATGGCAACAATTATGAATTTGTTTAGATTTGCAAAGTTCCATGAATCTGTCGCCGGTTCGTCCTTCGCGGTAGCACGCCGTGCAAAAACTCGGCACAAATCCGCGTTGCATTAACCATAAAATAACTTCATCCAACGTTCTGTTATCAATAACGTCAAATTGAGCCGAATTTTCTTCTTCAGGCTCAGGAGATGCATAACCGCCGACAGATGTTTTTGAACCGCCGGAAATTTGCGAAACACCAAGTTCCAAAACACGTTCCCGAGTTTTTTTGCTTTCTCGTGTAGAAACAATCATTCCGGTATACGGCACGGCTATTCTGATGCAGGCAACAATTTTAGCAAATATATCATCATTGATGCAGTCCTTAAAGTCGTCGGTGTCTATATCGTCGGCATGACGCAAGCGCGGAACACTGATGGTGTGCGGTCCGACACCGTGAACAGCTTCCAAGTGTTCGGCATGCATAAGCAAACCGGCAAACTCATAACGGTAAGTGGAAAGTCCGTATAGCACACCGATTCCGACGTCATCTATACCGCCTTCCATAGCTCTGTCCATTGCTTCGGTATGCCAAGCATAATCATGTTTAGGTCCGGCCGGATGCAATGTTTCATAAGATTTACGGTTATATGTTTCCTGAAACAAGATATAAGTTCCGATACCTGCATCATGCAGTTTTTTATAATTTTCAACGGTTGTGGCAGCAATATTTACATTCACACGGCGGATTGCTCCGTTTTTGTGTTTTATGGAATAAATTGTTTTAATACTTTCCAAGACGTATTCTATCGGATTATTAACCGGATCTTCACCCAGCTCTATTGCCAACCTTTTATGCCCCATATCTTGCAGAGCAATTACTTCTTTGGCAATTTCTTCTTGCGTCATCTTACGGCGGAATATGTGTTTGTTTTTGATATGGTAAGGGCAATAAACACAACTGTTTATGCAATAATTTGACAGGTAAAGAGGGGCAAACAAAACAATGCGATTTCCTTAAAAATCAAGTTTTATTTTTTTTGCCAAAGCAAAAATACGCTCATTAATGTCAGGATTTTCGCAAGCCAGCAAAACCGACGCTTCACGATGAGACAACCCTTTTTCCAATTCTGCTTTTGCCATAATTTTTTCCAACAATTCCAAATTATTTTTGTTGGCATCGGCATATTCCAAACTGGCTTTAATTTCGGCATCAGAAATAAATTCATCTGCTTTCATTGATTTCGGATTATATAAATTTTCGGTATCTTCTGACATTTTTTCACCTTGGTTACAACAAATTTGTATGGTTTGTAACACTTTTTTTCGGCAATTTCAATCCCACTTTTTACATATTTGCAACAATTTGTATTGACAAGCACATAAAAAACATTTATTTGCATTGCAAAATTTTATAATAATATTCAATTATTGGTATGGAACAAAAACAAAGAATCATTATGCGAATGTTGCGATTTATGGAGGCAAATCATATCACTTTGAACGATTTGCAATATGCCCAAAATCCCAAACAGGCAAACAGTCACGAAATGTATGATTTGCTGTGCGTTATTGACGGAATTGAACAACGTATTCCCTTTGATATCGGCAAAGACTTAAATCCGATCGGAATTTTTCCGTTTGCCAATGTAAACACGTCTCTGGACTTGACGGAAACAACGGAAATCCGCCGTTCCGAGATAAAAAAGGCCGAAAATCTGATGAGTGTAAACTTTTGCAAGTGGGCATCTTATGACCTTGAAAAACTCAATGCAAAGCTTTCGGAATTGCATAAACCGATTTTAGACGGATACTATCATATCCGTAATGCGGAACATTTGCCGGAACAATGTTGGGTTGCTCGCTTTGGTGCCGAAAGAGGAGAAAATATGCCGATTGACTTTTATGACGATTCATTTAAAGCAAAAGTTCGCTATTTTCGCCATTTTTAACAACAATTAATGCTAAAATAATTGACTTGCAGCCAAAAATCTGTCATCCTCTATACAGATGCAAGAAAAAGTCTTAAACAGGAGGACACAATGCTGTATGTCGTTTTATTCATAGTATTCGCCGTTGTGTTTATCATTTGGCAACACGTTTAATTCAAAGTTTAAAGGACCGAGATTTCGGTCCTTTATTTTTTAGTCAATTTTGAAGGCTATCTGCAAAATATTCTGTCCGTTTTCATAAGAATAGTTGACGGCATCGGAAACTTTTTTAATCATAAATACGCCCAAACCGCCGATATTTCTTTGTTCCGCACTAAGTGTAATATCCGGATCTTCTCTTTCCAACGGATTATACGGCCGGCCTCTGTCCATAAACGTTACAACAAAAACATTGTCATTTACGATTGTGGAAATGCGGGCATATCCGCCGACATCATAAGCATACATTGCAATATTCACAAAAATTTCTTCGGCGGCAATCATTATTTTTGACTGCAAAGATCTTGAAACACCGGCTTGTTTCATTCCTTGTTCTATATAATCAAGCACTTTCGGTGTTTCCGGAACTTTTGCTTCCACCGTAAAGAAATTATGTGCGCTGCCGTTAAACACAAATTCCAACATGGTAATATCATCAGATTGAATTGCACCGGCAGAATATTTTTTGATATCATTCTTAACCAGTGAAAGCGTATCCGCAGCCGAATGCAAAGGCTCTTTGTTCAATATTTTAAACAAACGACCTTCGCCGTAAAAATTACCTTTTTTATTTTGCGCTTCCGTTACTCCGTCCGTATAAAGAAACAGGCGTTCACCTTCTTTAAGAGTAATAAACTGCGACTTATATTTAAAATCTTCAATTCCGCCCAATATCGTATTTTTATTTACATCCAGCTTTTCATACTGTCCGTTTTTATATATAAACGGTGGATTATGTCCGGCATTAACATATTCGCATTCGCCGGTTTTGATATTGATTATGGCAACAAATGCCGTCAAAAATGCGTTTGTATCACTGTTTCCGGCACACAGTTCTTTATTAACACCGAAACAAGCTCTTTCCAATGATGTATCATACAAAATCGCGTTTTTCAGCATGGTTTTGGCCGTCATCATGTAAAGAGAAGCAGGAATACCCTTTCCGGCAACATCCGCAATCAGCACGCAAAAATGATTTTTATCCGTAAAAAAGAAATCATAAAAATCACCGCCGACTCTCTGAGCCGAGTTCATTGAAGCGCAAATTTCAAAATACGGGTTTGCCGGAAAATCAACCGGCAATGCCGAAAGCTGAATATTGCTGGCAATTTCAAGTTCACTTTGATTTTTCTGCTGTTCCGTGATGATACGTTTTTCATTTTCCAACAAATCCACAAGGTTATCGCGCATTGTATGAAATGCCTTGCTCATAACACCTATTTCATCAGAAGTATAAACCTCCGGTAAGGATGCCGAAAAATTACCTTTACCATATTGTTCCGCAACTTTGCTCAAATTCAACAGCGATCTGGTTGACCAGTGGCAAATAAAACGAATAATTCCGAACAATATGAGCATAGAAAACAACAAGGCAATAGAAACTTTAACCTGAAAATCGTGTATGGGTTCAAAAAACTTTTTCTGCGAGAACACCAAGCACATTCCCCATCTCAAATATTCTATCGGAGCATAAAAGAAAATAACGGAATTTCCGTAAACGGTAGAATCCGGCATTTCAATGTAGCCGCGTTCACCCATAGCCATTTTATGACCGGCTCTGGAAAACTGAGGTAATCCGTTTTCTTCCGCCAAATCAAATATAGTTTTTTTCATTTCAATTTTCGGGTCCGGATGAACAATGTAGCGCCCTTCTCGGCTAAGAAGCAGAAGACGTCCGGTTTCTTCAAATTGGAAATCGGCAATTTCCTGCTGAATAGCCGTCAAATCAACAGATACGGCAACCAAGCCGTTAAAATACTTTGCTCCCTTAAATTTAAAAGGTATCAGACAGGTAACAACCAAAGGTTTGTTATCATCTTCCACGTCAATATAAGGCTCGGACCAATACAATTCTTCTTTTTTCGGAACTTCTTTAAACCATGGGAAAGATTTATACAAATCACTTATTATTGTTTTTTTGAATTTAAATTCTCCGTCAACAAGTTCTCCGGAGTACAACACGCCGGTTTTCACATTATCATTTTCAAAATTGTAAATCCACACATTAGCTAAGCCGGAACCTTCATAGTTTAGTGTCTCTATAGTTGATTGAATCATAACATGAACAACTTCGGCATTGGTGGAAGGCATTTTGCTTAAGCTGTTTCTGATTGCTGTTACCGCCTGTTCCACTTCAATAGCCGTTTCACGCAGCGAACTTGATGCCCGATGTATTGATCTTTCGGCAGAACTAACTATTTGATTAAAAATAATTTCTTCCGAATTTTTAGAAACAAAAGACAACAAAACAACAACTCCGAGCATAACTCCACCAAGAATACCGAGGCTGAGTTTAAATGTCAGAGAACATTTACCTATTAATCGGCGCCATAAATTGAGCATTAATCAATATCCATAATGTCGGCAAAACCAACCATTTCAAAAATAGACTTAACGGACGGATCCACATGAATCAACTTCATTTTACCTTGTTTAAGGTTCATCATTTTCTGTGCCTGTAAGAAAGCGCGCAAACCGGCTGAAAAAACATAATCCACTTCCGACATATCAAAGATTAACTCTTTAACATCCTTAAGATCAAGTTGCGGCATTAATTCAGGAGCAGTATTTGTATCCACACGTCCCTTAATTTTAACAATCAAAATATTGTCATCTCTTTTTTGAGTTACTTCCATTTTACCCTCTGTCAAAATATTGTTTATACTGCCGGTATTATATTCAAGCAAATTTTGCGAGTCAATAATTATAAGCATGTTTCAAATCATTTCTTTACAAACAAACATCTTTTTGTTAGAGTGGCAGGTGGAGTGGAAAAGCACACTTCAGGGCGTCAGAACCCTTTGTAAATTCAGCCGTTTTTACGGCTAATAAAGGTATTTACCGATATTTTGTTCGGAATTTCTCGGACGGATGTCGGTGCAATAAGGCTTATCAGCGCGAAAACGCCGAGCCGCTTGAATTTACACGGTTTCTGAACATCCGCCCACCTTTTTGGTGGCTTTTTTATTGTTAAACTTTTAATTTTCGGAGATTTAGAAATGAAAAAAATTGTTTTTTTGATGTGTATTATGTATTCAAGCGCAGCTATCGCAGAATGTTCAAGGCCTGTAAACGGAAATTGCCGTATTTTTCAAGATAGCGGAAGTTGCGGAGCGGGATGCTCATATACCTATGAAAACGGCACACTTTATATCAAGGCAGATAATTCCGGCAATGCGAAAATCTCTGATTTTTTTCTGGATCGTCAAACTTTTGAAAATAATTCATATCAAAGAGAAATTAATAATGTGGTAATTGACGGTAATGTCATCTTGGGTATGCACGCTTTTTATAACAGCGGTACCAATGTTTCCGGAATTGATGGAACACTGACTTTAAATGAAATAGGATGGCACTCTTTAGGGTATACAACAGTTACTTCGGATATTATCATATCGGCAAGTGCCAATTTAAAGGTCATCGGATTATATAATGCACACATTAATGGGAAAATTTATTGCGCACTGGAGAATTGTGCTGAAAAATTAATTGATTCCTGCATGAAACATGGCGGTGAACATGCATCAAGATGTGCATCCCAGATGAACAATATTATAAACGATGAAAGCAAATTTGAACAAGCACCGGAGGGATGTGACTTTTGGTCGGCAACCGGCTGTTCAAAATGTTCAAGCTCCAACTTTTCATTGGAATACGGCTATTGTTACCGCAAACGTTACACCTTACCGGAAGCGGATGCGGCAACCAGCAACGATAACGAAAATATGATTGAGTGGATTTTTGAGTAATCTCTTTGCGAGAGTATGTGCAAAATATTACAAAAAGTGCTTTACAAACAAAAAAATTGTGCTATACAGTTTGACAACATAACAATATTATAATTAGTGGAGCCGAAAGGCCCCGCTTTTTTATTAGGATTGAAAATGCAAAAACACTATTTACAAGATATGATTGAACCGGTGGTGGAAGAATTAGGATATGAGCTTGTCCGCGTGATGACTATCGGACAGGCGAATCCGACTCTGCAGGTAATGATAGATGTCAAAGATACCTCTCGCGACATTACTGTTGACGATTGTGCCACCGTCAGCCGCGCGCTCTCCGATTTATTGGATGAAAAAGACCCGATAAAAGAGCGTTATTCACTGGAGGTTAGTTCTCCGGGGCTTGATCGTCCGCTCACCAAACCGGCTCATTTCAAACGCTATGAAGGTTACTTAGCTAAAGTAGAAACCGAAGAAAAAATTGAGAATCGCAAGCGTTTCAAGGGAAAAATTATCCGTGCCGACGAACAAAATGTTGTTGTTGACATGGAAAATGTGGAATACACAATTCCGTATTCGGCTGTTGCAAAGGCCAAATTGGTTATTACCGACGAATTGTGGGAAGAATATCAATCAGCTCACGAAGCTGTGGAAATTTAACTTATTACAAGAGGATAAAAATGGAAAATTTTGAAAATATGCCCAGACCGGAAATTGTGTTGGTTGCCGACACAGTAGCCAAAGAAAAAGATATTGACAGAGAAGACGTGTTTGTTGCTATGGAAATAGCTATTCAAAAAGCCGGACGCACAAAATACGGTTTTGAAAACGATATCCGCGCTAAAATTGACCGCAAAACAGGTGCGATTGCCCTCTCCCGCTATCGTGAAGTTGTGGCTGATGATGCCATTATTGAAAATGAGGCCGCTCAGCTGACTTTGAGTGATGCTAAGGCTTATGACAAAAAATTGAAGGTCGGAGATTTCATTATTGATCCGCTTCCGCCGATTGATTTCGGACGTATTGCCGCTCAAACCGCAAAACAGGTTATTATGCAAAAAGTGCGTGAAGCCGAGCGCAACAAACAATATGAAGAATACAAAGAAAAAATCGGCACAATCATTAACGGAACGGTTAAAAGAATTGAATACAACAACGTTATTATGGATATCGGTAAAACCGAGGCTGTTTTACGTCATGACGAAATTATTCCGAGAGAAAAATTCAAAAACGGCGACAGAGTTCGTGCTTACGTTTTGGATGTTCGCCGCGAAACCAGAGGTCCGCAAATTTTCTTATCCAGAACTTGTCCGGAATTTATGGCAAAATTGTTCACACAGGAAGTTCCGGAAATTTATGACGGAGTTGTAGATATTATGGGTGTTGCCCGTGATCCGGGTTCTAAAGCCAAAATTGCCGTCAGAGCTAATGATAAAACCATTGATCCGGTTGGTGCCTGCGTTGGTTTGCGCGGTATCCGTGTTCAGGCTGTGGTAACCGAATTGCAAGGCGAAAAAATTGATATTGTTCCTTATTCCGAAGACAGAGCGCAATACATTGTCAGCGCTTTGGCTCCTGCTGAAGTAAGCAAGGTTGTGTTGGATGAAGAAAAAGGCCGCATTGAAGTTGTTGTGCCGGAAGATCAGTTTTCTTTGGCAATCGGCCGCAGAGGACAAAATGTTAAACTTGCATCTCAACTTTTGGGTGCTGACATTGACGTTTTAACCGAAGAACAGGAACAAGAACGCCGTGCCAACGAAAACAAAGTTCGCTTACAACGCTTTATGGAAGCTTTGGATGTTGATGATATGATTGCTCACCTTTTGGTTGCCGAAGGATTTTCTACCATTGATGAAATCGCCATGGTAGAGCTGAAAGAATTATCGGAAATTGAAGGTTTTGATGAAGATGTGGCGGCCGAATTGCAAAATCGTGCCAAAGAATTTATTGCTAAGCGCAATGATGAATTTGCCAAAAAGAGCAAAAAACTCAAGATTGACGAGAATTTGAAAACAATTCGCGGACTTGACCAGGATATGATTTTGAAACTGGCTGAAAATGACGTTAAAAACCTTGATGATTTGGGTGATTTATCCTCTGACGAATTGGTTGAAATTTTGGGTGAAAATACAATTTCAATGCAAGAAGCAGAAGAAATCATTATGGCTGCCCGTGAACATTGGTTCAAAGAAGAAGAAAAATAATGTCTGAAGAGTTGGAAATAACCAGAAAGTGCGTTGTCAGCGGCGAAATTAAGAGCAAAGAAGAATTGCTCCGGTTTGTTTTGCTGCGCAACGGAACCGTTGTTCCGGATTTTGATAAAAAACTGGAAGGCAAAGGGTTTTATGTTTCCAACTCCAAAAACATTATTGCTCAAATCGGTAATACAATCAGAATCGGGAAGCTTTTGCATACCAATGCCAAAGCCCTCCCCGACTTGGTTGAAACGGTTGAAAAAATTTTGGCAAAAAAAGGGTTGGATTCATTAAATTTGGCTCGCAAAACCGGCAGTTTGGTATTCGGCTTTGAAAAGGTAAAAGAAGCCTTGCTGAAAAAGAAAGTCGCTTTTATTGTTAAAGCAACTGATGCCGGTTCCGACGGAGATGAAAAAATATCGGCTCTTGCTAAAGAAACAAACTGCTACTCGCTGTATAATTCCGCAACAATGAGCGAAGCATTAAACCGCGAAAACACCGTTTATATTGCCGTAGAAAAAAGCAAAATAAGTGCAATGACCGAGAAAAATTTGCAAAAATATAAAACATTCTTAAATGAATAACGGAGATTAATTTATATGACAGAAGAAAGCACTAAGGGAAAATTAACTTTATCGGGAAAATCCACCCTTACTTTAAAGATGAATAAGGCTCCTGCAGCAACCGGACGGCGCGTTGTGCAGGTTGAAGTGCGCAAAAAACGTATTATTGACACTACAAAAGTGCAAACTCCAAAAGTGGAAATAGATGAAGAAACCGCTCAAAAGCTGAAGCTTATTGCCGAAGCCAAAGAACATGATGCAAAACGCAAGGAAGAAGAAGAAAAAAAGAATGCTTTGCGTCGTAAGCAGGATGAAGAAAAAGCTAAAAACGAGGCCTTAAAACAAGAAGCCGAAGCTGCCGAAAAAAAGCAAAAAGAAAAAGAAGAAGCTCAGAGAAAAGCGGAAGAAGAAGCCAAAAAACAAGCCGAAGAAAATGAGAAAAAGCTTGCTTCTGCCGAAAAGTCGGCCGCAAAGTCCGATAACGGAGAATACAAAAACAAAAAATCCAAAGACTACGAAGATGAAGATGACGACGAAGAAGAAAACTATGCCCATAAAAATAAAAAGGTTTCTGCCGGATCTTCGCAACGCACTTTGAGCAAAGAAGAAACCTTTGAGCAGGAACGCAAAAAAATTCAAAAGCGCAGTTTTGAAACGCAGCGTCGCAATAACAACAATAAAATCAACATCAATGCTTATATGGATAATGATGATGACGACGATTACGGATACAGCGCCCCTCGCCGCCGTTTCAAAAAGAAACAGCCTAAACCGGTTCAACAACCTCAAACTCCTCAGGAAAAAGTTATTAAGGAGGTTATTATTCCGGAAACAATTACGGTTCAGGAATTGGCAAACCGTATGGCGGAAAAAAGCGCTGATGTAATTAAGCGTTTGATGAGTCTGGGGGTAATGGCGACAATCAATCAGGCCATTGATGCCGATACCGCGCAGATTATTGTTGAGGATATGGGGCATAAATTTAAGCGCGTTGCCGATAGTGACGTTGAGGAAGGTCTGAGCGGACCGGAAGATACGGCAGATGATTTGTTGCCGCGTGCGCCGATTGTTACGGTTATGGGACACGTTGACCATGGT
>JAFUTN010000009.1 GCA_017484225.1 Alphaproteobacteria bacterium | reverse complement strand
GGTAATCGAAATATTAAAATATTCATCTTGAACGTTTATACTCTCTTTAACGAAGCAGGGCCACCGTTTTAGATTCTCGATATTGCGACTTATTATATCTTCTATACCAGATTTTATCTCTTTTTTATTATAAATATCCCAGAATCCAGGATTGTATGCCGCTTCCATCATTTCTTGTGGTGTTTTCGCGCACCATTGTCTTTTATCAAACTTATCAATTAATATAGAAATATTCAAGTCATGTCGCTTTTTTGCATATTTACAAGCTTGGTTCCCAATTGTCATTAAATGCTGTAAAGCTCGACCATGCATACTTTTAACAATAAACTTTGTTATTTCTAAGCCTATTTTTTGATTATTTTCTGTAGTAAAAATAAAATCAGGATGTTCTGTTTCTTGACAAGATATTATTTTATTTTTCTCATACCACTTTTTACCTTCATCTGAGGCTAAAAAGTATTCCAAGTACTCGCGTTCTTCTGATTTCTTGTCTTGTGCCATTATAATTAGCTCCTTTTTTAGAAGCATAACCGCATATCCATATAAAAGCAAGAAAAGATAAAAAATTTTCATTTTCTGATCTATTTCTCTGGACTTTCGTTGGAATCCAAGCATTGGTTGTATTGTAACGAAAGGAAAAGCCATGAAAACAGTTAAAATTTACATGGTCCGGAAACCCTCAGATATCAACGAAGTAATGGAGTTATGCCAGCGTTATGTCGCACAGGCCAAAGAAGTGACGGTGGTAGAAACAGTCAACCTGCCTCCGGTCTGGTATGATGCAGTGTGCCGAAACCCACTGGACGAGTTGAATTATCCCTTACTAATAAATAAGGATCCTTAATAATAGGGATCCGGAACATTGGTACCAAAAAACGCGGTACCTACAAAAATTACTTACTTCTTGACTTTTTGTAAAAGATAATATATTATCCATAAATAGATAAAACAAGCATTAAAGGATAATATAATGTCTTTATCATTAAAAACACCGAAAGAAGTTTCGCTTGAAATAGCCTCCCGCCTTAAAGAGAGGCGATTAGCGCAAAATCTGACCCAAGCCGGACTTGCTTTGCGTGCCGGTATGAGCACTCCGTCACTCAAACGATTTGAAAAAACGGGAGAAATCTCGTTTGTGTCTTTGTTAAATATCGCACTTGTTTTAGATTGTTTAGATGAATGTGACCGCTTGTTTGAAAACAATGATAAACCGGTATCCCTATTTACTGATGAGGCTAAACCCAAGAAAAGAGGATCCATCAAATGAAACTGAATGTTTTTTACAATGCCTACGGGAAACGGTTGTTTATGGGAATTTTGGCTGCCGAAAATCGTCGTATCTTTTTTCAGTATACACCTGAATTTATTACCGAAGGAATAGATGTTTCTCCTTTCAAATTGCCGCTAAAAAACGAGGTATTTGAAGGTGATTACGCGCTTTTTGACGGTTTGTTCGGACTTTTTAATGATAGTTTGCCGGATGGCTGGGGATGCTTATTGCTTGATAGAAAATTACATCAAAAAGGCCTGTCTTATGATACAATTAAACCGCTTGACAGACTTTCGCTCATTGGTGCAAATCCTTTCGGTGCCTTGGAATATGAGCCTGCCGAAAGTAAAGATTTTGAAGATTTCACAGTTAATTTAGATTCTCTGGCTGATGATGCCGATATCATCTTAGAGGGGCATACAGGTCAAATGTTGGACGACTTGTTGAAATTAAACGGTTCCTCCGGTGGTGCTCGTCCAAAAATAACAGCCCTTGTTTCCGATAATAAAAACAAAATTATACATGGCGGTAATGAAGTTCCAACCGGTTTTTCTCATTGGCTTATTAAATTTTCCAACAGAAAAGACCGTAAAGATATCGGTTTGCATGAATATGTTTATTCGCTGATTGCTAAAAATGCCGGAATTGTAATGCCTGAAACATACCTTTTTCCTTCAAAGACCGGTTACGGACATTTCGGGGTTAAACGTTTTGACCGTATCGGCAACCAAAAAATACATATTCACTCGGCCTGTGGTTTGCTCAATGCAGATTTCAGAGTAGCCAGCCTTGACTATGCAAACTTATTAAAACTCACCAAACTTTTAACCAAAAACAACCAGGATGTTGAACAAATGGTTCGTTTGATGATATTCAACGTCAAAGCCGGCAACAAAGATGATCACAGCAAAAACTTCAGTTTTATGCTTGATGAAAACAAAAACTGGAAACTGGCACCGGCTTATGACTTAACGAAATCAGCCGGTATTAACGGTGAACAAACCGCCATGGTCAACCAAAAAGGCATTGATATTACTGATGATGATTTAATCATTGAAGCACAAAGGATAGGAATTTCGGCAACCAAAACAAAAGAAATGATTGAACAAATAACATCTGCTCTGGCTGATTATGAAAAGCTGGTAAAAGAACATAAGTGATAGTTTCAACTGCCCGGAGTTTCATTTCAGAACGTCGGCAAAGAAATGGAAAATGTTATAACAAATATCTTGACAATTATACATATAGGGGGTATATGTATATTTGAATGTAAATTTTTTTAACAGGAGAATTAAAAATGGGAAAATGTAACAATCCGAATTGTAAATGTGAAAACTGCCAATGTGGCGAAAATTGTCAGTGCGGAAAAGATGGCAAAGAATGCCATTGCGGACAAAAATGCACCTGCGGTGATAACTGTCAATGCACCAAAGAAAATAAATGCTGCGATTCTTGCCACTGCGGCGATAATAAATAGGAAATAAAATGACAACAGCTTCAAAACCAAATCATGCCGATAACTTGCCTCGCCTGAACCGCATTTCCGGTCAGATAGACGGGATTAAAAAGATGATAGAAGAAGAACGTTATTGTTTGGATATTGTCAATCAAATTAAAGCGGTGCGTTCTGCCTTAAAAAGTGTTGAAAAAAACATTTTGCAAAAACACATTCAACATTGCGTTGCCGCTTCTTTTTCTACCTCAAAAGCCGATCAACATAAAAAAATTGATGAGCTTATCGGGATTTTAGATAAATAAGATGATTAAATAAAAGGAATAAATAATGTCT
>JAFUTN010000008.1 GCA_017484225.1 Alphaproteobacteria bacterium | reverse complement strand
TGCAATTAAAATAATAATAGTCATCCCTCCAAACCGTCAGGTTTGGTCAAGGGATCTTCAAATTATTTAAAATATAGTGCTGCGCAAAGACCAGATTCCTTGACGAAGTGATGCGCCGCACACTTCGAGGAATGACATTATCTTTCTTACACCGCATAGTGCGAGGCATGACATTGGGGATATTTTTTTACTCAAAAATCCATTCAATCATATTTTCGTTGTCGTTTGAGGTTAGTTCATCTGCTTCCGGCAAGGTATAACGAAGTTTAATTCTTGCACACACATCTTTATTGGTGACATACCACCCTTCATCACACTCTATTGCACTTCCGTCAGTCGGGCGATTGCTGCACATACCTCCCGTCCAATAATATTTTGCGCTGTTACACTGCGATTCGTTTGCCAATACCACACTACCTGATAAATCAATAAAATCTTCTTCTTTTTGACAGCCGTTTACTCCGGTATTTATGCAATAGTGTGATAGTCTTTGCCTCATTGCCGCACAAGTTTCCTCGCTTCCCATACATACAATATTAACATTATTACCATTTCTGCCTCCGAAAGCATAATGCGAACTGATATCGGTTGTATCCGGAATATTTATATCTAAATTCCCTCCATGAGCAAAAAACGCACCGGAACCAATTTTTTCTAGTGAATCCGGACACTTCACGGAAACTAAATTATTGTTATAAACAAATGCCCAGCCACCAACATATTTAAGTGAATCCGGAAATTCTACGGACGTTAAATTTGTGTCGTAAAAAGCTAGGCTGCCTATACTGGTAATCGTATCCCCTATGTTTGCGGATGTTACATTTCTTAATACGCCGAATGCTCCGTCTCCGATATTGGTTACTCCCTTAACATCTACCGAAGTTATACTTTCTGCATAATTTTTCCAAGGAGATGTATTATACCGTGTCCCTCGTTCAGAATCCCAAGGCGTCTGGTAATCATCCATGGTGCCGATTTCACCGTTAGCACCACCGGTTATTGAGAGTTTGCCGTTTTCTATAACCCAATTACAATTTGTGCCACAAGTTCCGCTCGGATTTTCGGCCATAGCCGTATTGGCAAATAAAACAAACAAACTCAAAAATATTAAATGTTTCATTTTAAACATCCCTTTCATTAAGTTAAAAAGTTAATAAAAAAGCCACCTAAAATGGTGGGCGGATGTTAGTAAACCGTTGATAACAAACAAACTACGGCTCGGCGATTTCGTGCTATAGCCTTATAACACCGACATCCGCCTATTTAAGACGAACTATCGGTAAATGCAATCACTGTAATAGTGACGGTTTGTTATCATCAGGGTTACTACGCCCCGGAGTGTGTTCTTTCCGCACTCTGCTTCCAATTTAACAAAAATATGTGGTATTGTAAAGTTTTTAAATTTCTTCATATTGACAAACCTCAATATTTTTTGTATATTTAGACAAACTTTAAATATTATGGCTATGACTATTGAATTTTTAAAAAAAGCCTCCAAAAGATTTGAGGAGGTTTTCGGAGAGTTGCCCGCAGATCACGGATATCCGGCTATTCGTATGTGGGACGAAGAGGTTTTGTTTGCCCGCTCGGCTGAAGATGCAGATTCTTTCATCAGTGCGCACAAAACATTAAAGTATACCGGTATCCGCATCTTACCGCTGATACTAATCCTCTCTTTGTTTGTCTCCATAATTGTCGGTGCATCCTTCAAATGGGAATTTGCCGTTCTGCTCTTCTGCTTTATTAACATTATTGCGCATAAAGTAGTAAGAACAGTGCGAAAAAAGGCTCACCGGACGATTAATGGTGTAGAACACATGATACTTTACAGTCCTGATGACGATTGTTTCTATCAAGTTTAACTTAAAACCCGAGGTTTCAACAACCTCGGGTTAAATCTTTTAAACAACAATTTAGGGAATTATTTGTCAGCGACGATGATGGTGACCTCCGCCGTGATGCCCGCCGCCGTGATGCCCGCCGCCATGGTGATGATGGTGGCTGCCGAATATAATTCCGCCGATAGCCAAACCGGTTATTCCTGCAACCGCCGCGGTTGCCACCGGATCATAGCGATAATTACGAACCACATTTGTTTCTCTTACAATTACCGGCGGTTGTTGCACCACAACCTGTTGCGGCTGATTATAATAAACCGGCTGTGTTTGCGTATAAACAACCTGCTGCGGCTGAGAATAAACAACCTGAGACGTCATCGGAGAGGTTATCACACGTTGAGTCACAACATTATTGTTATCCACAACATAAATAACATCAGCTTGGGCAACACTGTTAAACATCATTGCAAAAGCAACAAGACATGCAACTTTTTTCATCTTAAATCTCCTTTACAAATATACATACCTCTGAGAATGTTTTATATTACACTTTTTTCATTTTTGCAACAATTTTTATATACATTCAGGTATGTATATTTATTTTTCAGTGATTTATACGCGCCTCATACGCCCGCACAATCTCGCTTTCTTCGGGATTTTCGGATGGTATCAGTTCACACACCAAAAGAGCTTCTTCGGTTGATAAAATTTCTGAAATATCTTCGCCAATCCCCTGCAATGTGAGCGTATCTTCGCTGTTTCTGACTAAAGTCAGGCTATGATTCGCCGCATCAATACTGCAAACGGCATTATTTGCATCTGTGGTTCTGGCATATATTATGAGCATTACATCATTATCTTCCGTTGTAATGAACTCGTATCCGTCTAATTCTTCTGCCATGATTTTAATCCTTAATTTGTTGAAATTAAGCTTATTTTAGTGTATTAAAGTTAAAAATTTTCTAAAAATACGAGGATTATAATATGTGGCGCTTAACAGATTTTATTATAAATTTACTGCGTTGGCCGACTGCCCTGATATTGATTGTATTCACACCGGCACTTGCTATGTCATACAGACATTTCAACTTTTATACCCTCAATTTTTTGGCGCTCGGTTGCGGAGTCTTTTTCTTCTGCTTTTCGGCAATGGCTTCAGGTTACAATATTCGCCACGCCATGCAAATAATAGCTCATGAACTCACTCATTCGCTGTTTGCAATTCTTACTTTGCATAAGGTAAGCAACATTCGCTTAAATCCGGATGAAAGCGGAGGTTCTATGATGCTTAAGGGTAAAGGTAATTGGCTGATAACACTTTCTCCTTACTTTTTTCCGCTACCGGCTTTTGTTTATATGCTTATTATGCCGTTTTTTGTATCAGAATTGGAAGGTATGCCGAAATTTATCTGCTATGCCGTTCTGGGATATTTTTTAGCCTATTACTGGTCAACCGTTTTGTCGCAAGTTCATAAAGAACAAACGGATATCATCCGTGAAGGATATTTATTTTCCGCCATCATAATCGTATCTCTGAACCTGTTTGTCACCGGAGCAATTTTTGCCTATTGCAGCAAATCATGGAGCGGTATTGCAACCTATTGCCGCTTGATTTTGAAACTCACAACCGAATACATTGAGCAGACAGTGTTGCTTTTTTAATCACAGTCCGGCAAGAATCTGACGACATAAATCCGTCAAAGAATTGTCTCTTGCCCCCATTACCACAATTCTGTCACCGGCTTTTGCTTTTTGCCAAACAAGGTTTGCCGCCGCCTGCTTGTCATCAACAAAATAAGCGTTTTTCATCCCGAATGATTTTGCGTGATTAATTAAGTCTGCCGAAGAAATATCTTTTGTAACCGTGCCGCCGACAAAGAAAATTTCCGGCATAATTAAAATATCATTTTCGGCCAATCCGGAGGCAAAATTTTGCATAATTTCTTTCCCAACCTGCCGCATAGGACCGAATCCGTGCGGTTGAAATACCACAATCAAACGCCCTTCGTATTGCCTTAAAGCACTGACAGAGGCCTTAACCTTATCAGGATTATGGGCAAAATCATCAATAACGGTTATTTGTTTTTTTGTTCCGATAACTTCCAACCGGCGACGAGTTCCCAAAAATGTTTCCAAAATTTCAGCCGCCTTAAATTTATCTACCCCGAGCAAACTGCAAGCGGATATAGCCGCCAAAGCATTTGCCACATTAAATTCACCAATCAATTTGAGTTTGAAAGTTTTTCCGCAAAAATTATAGCTCACTCCGTCTTTCAAAGGAGTAATTGCGCCGGCATAAAAATCCGCTTTATGGTTTTTAATTGAAAATGTTCGGCGCTCACCGGAATATGTTATGGATGAACACAAATCGTAGTCATCATTAACCACAACACCATATTTTGTGCGGTCAGCCAGTTTTTGAAAAAGAACCTGCAATTCGTCAAGAGTTTTGTGGTCACGCGAAATATTTGTAATCACTGAAACATAAGGATTGTATAAATCTATACTTCCGTTACTTTCGTCGGCTTCAACCACACAAATATCTCCATGATTATAGATTATATTCGGGATACCCGAATTATTTTCGTAATTGCGTAACAATCCGCCGTTTACCATGCACGGATTTTTGCCGCTCTTGTCCAAAATGTAACCGACCATTGCCGTCGTGGTGGTTTTTCCGCTGGTTCCGCCGACAGCTACCGGATATTTATACGAATGAAAAATCTCTGCTAAAACTTCCGGACGTAACCTGATTGGCACGCCTTTTTCCTTTGCTGATTTAATATCGGCAATAGAATCTTCCACCGCCGTTGAAGCACATACATAATCCAAATCATCAGTTACGGCAGAACCGTCTTGCGGAAAAATTTTTATGCCGATTCGTTCCAGTGCTTTTTTATTTTCCAAATCCCTGCCCAAATCAAAATTCCGATCTGTTCCTCTTACCTCATATCCGGAATGTTTCAGAACTTGCGCAATCGCACTCATTCCGCTGCCGGAAATACCGCAAAAGCTGACTTTTTTCATGTCTGTCTCCTTTATAACTCTTCTATAATCGTATCTTTTTCTTTTTGCATAAAAGTAAAGTTTTTATAATCTATTGTCAGGTGTCCTTTGTTGTTTTCATCAACAAACACGCTTAAGGTTACCCCTATTTTGCCGTTATTAAATGTAGAATACAAAATCGCTTTTCCTTCTTTCAATTCCGCCAAAAAATTTTCACCTTCCATCGGATTTGTTTTTTCAATTTTTTTAACAACGGCATCTTTTCCCTCTCCTTCAACTATTTCTTGCATATAAGTATAAGGAATAAAATGCTCTTCGGCATCACCGTATTTTTCTTTCAATGCATTGCGATATTTCTTATATATGCGCATGGTTTCCGAGGCTTTATTATCATCCTCTATCGCCTGACTCTGGGCAAAAATACACCATATTTTATCAACAGCACCGAAAATCACCGTTACATCATTAAAAAAGCTGTCTTTTTTCTGCGGATTTTTAACCTGATAGACATTTTGATATCCTTTACGCACTGCGGAAATCAGGCTAAAACCGATATCCTTGGTTTGCTGCATGCTTGCCCCCCAATAAAGACCGAGCGGAGCCGGTTGTAACTCGCTGATAATTTTTTCGGCTCTTTCCTTTTCCGACAATTTACTCTGTTCTATTGCCAAAAAGCGATTTCTGATAGCATCTCTTGCTTTTTTGTTGTCATTCATGGTTCGCATTTGGCTGTCTCTGAGTTCAACAATCTTCGGACGATTATCCAACATTTTACGGGCGGCCTCCATAGCCTCTTGTTGTTTATCCAATTCCCCGATATAATCATTTATATATCCGGTTGCCTGCGTGTTATCAGAGCCTTGCTCATTTGTCTTTTGCATAGGAATATCTTCGCTGAGTAAATCATCTATTTGCGCAGATGCACCTGAAATTGAAAAAATAAATCCGCAAAAAGCACACATTACTGTTTTTTTATTCATATTTTATCCTCTGCAAACATAAAAAAAATTGAATTCACCGCTTTTATAAGTTATAGATATACCATACAAATACAAAAAATTTATTAAACCGGATTTATTTTAAGATGGAAAAAGATAATATTCAAGACTGGTTGGTTAAAACAGGACGAAAAATGGTCCAAGATAACGGTCCGGAAGCTTTAACCGTGCGCAAATTGGCAGAAGCATCCGGCTGTTCTGTGGGGATGATATACAATCAATTTGCCAATATGGAAAATTTTATTCTCATCCAAAATTTTCTAACCCTTGATGATTTGGAAAAAAATTTCCGGAAAATAGAAAAAACCGGAAATCCTTATCAGGACATTAATGTATTTCTGCAAACATTTGTTGACTTTGTTATCAGCAATAAAAACCTTTGGTCCATGCTGCATAATTTTCATTTAAACAACAACAGCCGCACGTTCTCTTTTTTCTACTTGCGTAAAGTGGTGCAAATTGTCGGTAACGTGGGTGAAATGGTTCGCCGCATTGTTCCCGACATGGAAATCCCCGAACGCTTGCTTTCCGCACAAATTTTATGGCTTACCTTGTTTTCTCTCAGCTCTTTTCTGGCTAAAGATACTTTAGATTCTTTTTCAAAAGTGAATAAAAAAATGATTTGTCAGGTTTTGCTGAACACATATATTGCCGGATTAACCGTTTTAGAGAACAAAAAATGAACTATATATCAATGGCTTGGCACAATTTGTGCGCATTTATCAACTCCCCGCAGACACTGAGTTTTGCCGCAGATAACCGCTTTTTTATTATCCTGTTTGTTTTAATTTTGTCGGCATTGCGCCGCGCCTCATACACCAGTATGATTGCTATTGCTTTAATCAATATTCCCGGAACCATTCTGCACGAGTGCGCTCATTTTGTTGTCGGATTTATTCTCAATGCCCGCCCGACATCATTTTCTTTGTTTCCGCACAAACAAGGTGATGTTTATGTGACCGGAAGTGTCGGATTCCGCAATTTGCATTTTTACAATGCCTTACCGTCAGCCATGGCACCACTGCTTTTGCTCTGGTTCGGATACTGGTTTAATGGGTATTTTTTCTCCCACATTCACTTAACAATCTGGACATATCTCGGATACATTTTGCTCCAGTGCATCATAATAGAAAACGCGCTCCCGTCTTCAACGGATTTCAAGGTTGCTTTTAAATATCCGCTCGGAGTGTTGCTTTATTTGGTTATATTGATTGCCGTTTTAATCGTTTGTTTCTGAGATATCTTCCGGATTCTCAATATTTTCTTCATCCATCTCAAAAACCATATTTTGCGAAGCGGAATCTCCCATCTCCGTGTTTTCGTTTTCATATTCCATCACATTAATCTGCTTGGTATTTTCCTTATTATGCGGCGTTTTTTCATTTAAATCGGATTTCGGCAAAGAATCATGCTTTGCCAATTCTGCCTCCGACAACAACAGAGATTTATCAACTTTTTTATCAATACACTTAATCAACCAAGCATCATATATCGGGTGTTCAACGGCATTTGTTGCCGGAGAAGAAGATATCATCCATCCCTTAAACACATTATATTCTTTACCATCCAGTGTGTTGTCCGAAATATCAACAAAAGCAAAATTATCCGGAGCTTCTTCTGCCGGACGTGTCTGACAGTCGCGAACAACAATGGAAAATGTGCCGAATTTAACCATCCCGCCAACCGGAACATTAATCATGCTCACTCTGCCGGTAATTTTATCCATAGCCTGCATTTGCGCTGTATTTTTTGTAATATTTTCCGCTTGAGCTAAGCTGCTCCAAACAAGCAACCCGCCGATTAATAACTTATTTATTTTCATCTTTAGACCCGTCATCAGTTACCATAAAAATAATTTCACCGACCATATCCTCAATACTCTTAAAATCTTTTGTATTAGCAAAGATATCATTCGGTTGCAAAAATTCTGCCGACTTTCCCGGTTCTATTTTCACAAATTTATCTCCGACCAATCCGTCGGAAACAATAGAAACCACGCTGTCTTTAGGCAATTTTACATTACCGGCAATACTAAAGCTGACATCCACCAAATAAGTTTCCGGATTCAATTCCTGCGCGGTAACCGTGCCGACTTTAATTCCGTTAATTCTGACATCGGAACCGATACTCAAACCGCCGACCTTCATAAATTCGGCTTTCAGCGGATATCCCTGCACCATTTGCAAATCGGAAACACGATACGCAAAGACCAAAAACAAAACAGCCACCACCAAAACCACAATTCCCATAATTGTTTCAACCGGTTTTTTTCTCATTTTCATTACTCCGTAATTTCACTTTTATTTTCAAGATTTTCTGGTGCCGGAACCGCCTTTTTACGATTCGCTTTACCAATAGAAATCACCCTGTCAACCAATTCTTCCAAAACCATGGCATCTTGAGTGTAAACAAATTCGCCCTCGGGATTAATAAAATCTTCCGAGCCGCCCGGTTCTATTTCAATATATTTATTTCCCGTAAACCCGGAACTGATAATAGCGGCACTGCTGTCATCCGGTATCAGTATATCGGAATCCACACTCAAAGTCAGAGTTGCTCTAAAATCGTCATCAAGCTTTGCGGCAATCACACGTCCGATATCCACACCGGCCATACGCACACGATCCCCCACAACCAAACCGTCTGTCCGATTAAAAGTAGCGTAAACATTATAGTCGGTATCTTCCGTTCCGGCCCAAACATTTTTTTGCCACTCATAAATACCGGTCAGCAACAAGCAAACACCTATCACCACAAAACCGATACTCAAGTTTTTAAGTTCTTCTTTTGTAAAATTTTCCAAATTTCTGCTCCAGCTTAGCATTTTTTTCATTATTACAATTTAAAATGCTGTTTGTCATCAGTATTTTTGCTATACTGCAAAAATACTAACTAAAGTTTAAAAAATGATTGCTATCATATATTGCACCAAGGAAAAAAGATGCTGAAAATAAAGAACATATCAAAAAAATTCGGGCAACTGAGCGCCTTAAGCAACGTCAGTTTTGAAGTAAAAGAAGGCAGTATTGTTGCGCTTTTGGGAGAAAACGGTGCCGGCAAATCAACCCTTTTGAAAATTATCAGCGGATATTTTGATGCTGATGACGGAGAGATTACATACCGCAAACAGAATATTAAAGAAAATCTGAGCGAATTTTTACAAAATCTCGGCTATGTGCGTGAAATTTCAACAGTATATCCGGACTTAACAACCTATGAATTTTTGCGTTTTGCAGCCGAACTACACAATATAAATGCCCATGAAATTGATAACCGAATTAAAGAAATTGCCAAACTTTTAGAACTGCAAAATGTAATCAATCAAAAGGCGGATACGCTGTCAAAAGGCTATAAAAAAAGACTGGAATTAGCTTCGGTTCTGATATACAAGCCGCAAATATTGTTATTGGATGAGCCGACGGAAGGTCTGGATCCGGCGCAAAAAAACACTTTACGAAACATAATCCGAAACCTTGCAAAAAACTGTTTAATCATCATCTCTACGCACACAATGGAAGATGTTGAAGCTTTGGCAGATTACGTTGCCCTATTACACAAAGGCAAACTGCTTAACTATACAACCAAGGCCGCTTTCAAAAAAATTGCCCGAAACGATTTATTGGCATCCTTTATCAAAATAACTGAAAATTGAGGTGAACAATGCAACAAATAAAAGCTCTCTTAAAAAAAGAATTTATCGGTTTTTTCCGCAGTTATCTTGCATATTTTCTGGTGTTTATTTATATCGGATGCTCTATCGGCGGAGCTTATTATATCGGGTCGCTTTTAGCCGCTCACGATTCCGGTTTATATTCAATGTTTTTCTTTCAACCCATATTGCTGACCGTTATAATACCGGCCATCACCATGAAAATGTGGGCCGAAGAATATAAACAGGGAACCGCCGAATTTTTATTAACTCAACCCGTAAGTTACAGCCGGTTAGTAACAGCAAAGTTTGTTGCCTCTTGGAGTTTTTGCATATTTTTGAGTTTGCTGTTATTGCCTTTTGTTTATTACGTTTCCGAACAAATGGTGCTTGACGGCGGTAATATTGTTTCGGCATATATCGGGCTATGGATGTTTATGGCCGTTTTTTGCGCTTTCGGCTGTTTTGTCTCGGCATTTTGCAAAAACATCATTTTAGCATATATTGTAAGTGTAACCGTCATGGCCCTTTTGCTGTTCATCCCATACAATTTTATCGGCAGTGCATACAACAACATGATGTTTGCCGAAATCGGAGCCGAAGACATTGTTGCCCCGATTATGTTAACTTTCACCTTTTTATTGCTCAACAAAACAGTGTTGGACTATGCAAAAACAAGTATTTCTCATAAAAATCTGCGCTTTGGAACATTTTGCACTTTTCTTATCGGAGCCGTCATTATCTTTTTAATCGGACTCCGAAATTTTGCAACTTCAAAAGCCGATTTAACATCAGCATCAAGTTACACTCCGAAAGATAAAAGCGTGGAAATAATCCGCTCGGTGCAAAAACCGCTGACAATTAATTTATATATTGCCAAAGATTTTTTAAATTCCACCACTGATAATGCTCACCATTTTCAGCAAATAAGCCGTTTTTTACAAAAATATTCCGATATTTCGCAAGGCATGATACAATTTAATGCCCACATTGCGGATGCTTTTTCCGAGATTGAGGAACAGGCATTGTCCGAAGGTCTGTATTTTGAACTCAATCAAAATAACAGCCGTAACTATTTCGGCGCAGTTATCACATCAGAAAACAAACCTGCCGTTATCAAGCAATTTTTACGCCCTCGCCAAATGTTTGCCGAACGGGATATTGACAAAGCAATCAGCAAAATCACACATCCGGAAAAAATCAAAACCATCGGTGTATATATGGATTCGCAGCATAATTTGAGTGAATTTGAAGGTCTTTTGCTGGCATTGGAAGATGACTACAATGTTGAGCTTATTCCGCCGACAACATATCAAATTCATACCGATACCGATTTGTTGCTGATGATAAACCCTAAAAAAATTGAGCCGACACTTTTGTATGCGGTTGACCAATACATTATGCACGGCGGAAAAACGGTTATTTTTTACGATTTTTATACCGAGAATCAAAGCCGTCTTGTCAACAGAGAAAAAATTGATGTGCTGCGCTTTTTGCGAAATTGGCAAATTGAACTTTCGTCCGAAATGACGGATGACGCATACTATAACAAAGATTTCGGCAAAATTTTGCATACGGTTAAACTAAATAAGGCAACTCCTTTCAAAAAAAATGAGTCTTTGCAATTTAAGCCGTTTTTATTTGACAATGACCTTCTTATCGGCGCAGTTGTGAGCGGTGAATTTAAGTCAACATACCATGAAAACCCGTATGAACAAACCTCTATCGGCAAAAAAATGTATCCGCACACCGCCGTTTCTCCGGCAGAAACCCTAGTTGCATTCATCGGTGATGTTGATATTCTGCTGGACCGTAACTGGGTGGACCATAGTTCACCGGATAAAAATCCATACAGTTTGATTGAAACAAACGGAAACGGGGAAGCGGTGCTTAATTTGATTAATTATATGCTCCAAAACGAGGATTATGCCGATTTGCCGATTAACACAAACCTGCTTAATACCAAAAGTATCGGCGAAAAACTGAAATCTCAAATTTTCAGCAAATACGAAGCCGAGTATATGGCGCTGAAAAATAAAATCGCCCAAGACAAGGTTAATTTGTTTATTGCCGGCGGCAACAATTATGATGCCATGAACGAGTTGGCATACGTTACATCCAGCGGCAGAACAATCAAACAACACGAAAAAAAGCTAAAACAGATGGAATATGCCATGCTGTCCGAATACGGAGCAAAAATTCGCCTGACAGCTTCGGCATTCGCGATTTTGTGGCCTTTATCCGCCATAATTCTATGCTTTATGCTTTTTTCGCTTAAAAACAAAATCCGTCAACGCAAAATATCGGAGATGATTAATGAGTAAAAAATATCTTTTTTTGGTAATATCACTTGTTATTTGTTCCTTGTGCTGCTTATGGGCATCATATCAATATCTGGACAAGCAAAAAGAGCTGAATGTGCGCGGACAATACACATTTATAAAGACTCTGGAAAATATGGAAAGTTTATCTGCCGTGCGCTTAATATCACCGCAGGGACGCGAAATAAACATTTATTATGACAACGGTGTTTGGAAAATGAAAGAGGCTGCCGGATATTTTATCAGTCCGGAAATGCTGAAAAAATTATATAATATGTTTAACAATTCCATCATTACCGATATTTTTCCGGCCGACCATGCCATCAGTCGGAATTTAACCGCATATACTCAAGCCACGGAAAAGGATTCGGCTACCGGTATGCAAATAAAAACTTTTTCATCCGACGGCTCGTTATTGGATGATGTAATTATCGGCGGAGAAAACAAACATTTAAAACAGCACTATGCCAAATATACCAATGGCCATGCCTCATATTTAATCAGTTCTGCCGGCGGAATAATGGCCAATGCCACGCTATGGCTTCCAAGTCCGTTGCTGCGCATTGATTATATTTTGGTAAACGGCTTGCAAATCGGAGATAAAAAGGTTGCTGAAGATGATTTAGATACTTTGATTATGAACTCACCTTCATTGCAAAAAACCTTTTACGCCTTGCAACATATAGACTTTCAAGACATTATCCGTTCGGAAGATTTTTTCAAGGCCTATCCCGATATTCAAGCTAAAGAGATTGTATTTTATCTGCGTGACGGTTTGCGCTTTGAGCTGAAATTATATTACGAAGAAAACACTTATTTTCTGCAAATCAAAGCCGACACCGAATTGGTCAGCAAGAGAAGAGCCGCTTCTTTTGTTCGGGAACACAAAAAATTTTATGACGGCTGGATATTTGTTATAGACGATACAATCGGGAAATTATTGTCCGAAATGGAACTGTAATTTTTTTATTTTAAGCAGCTACACAACCGGCGGAAAACATCTTCTGCCGGTTGTTTTGTTGTTTGCGAATCAACTTGACAAAAACGACTGAAAAGAGTAATATCTGATACAGAAAACAATTATTATAAATTTATAGAGGTACCGGAGTAATTAAGCCTCTCTAAAAACCGGATATTGATTATGGCATATTTTTTGTTAACAGTCGTCTTTGTTGCTGTTTTTGCTCTCATCGCATGGAGCAAGGAAATAGTTGGTGATGCAGAAAAGAAGTTTTGGTTCGGCGCCGCTTGCGTCGTGCTTTTCGTCTTCCTCTTCCTTATTAATTACAACGCCATGCCCGTCCTCCAATGGTGGGGCTTTGAGGGTGTATGGGTTGAAGGTGCTTTGGTTGCTATCCTTGGCATTTTGGCCTTTTTCGCCTTTGATGAAGGCGAGAGTAATAGTATGTGGTGGAAGATTAAGAGCATACCAACAGTCATTGTGGTAGTGGCTTTCATTCTCGGCTGTGTGAACAGCTGTGAGCCGTTTAATGCAAAAACTTTCAACGAAAGAATGAAGGTAACTGAGGTCAACAAGGAGACCTTCGGTAAAAACATCGCAGTGGTAGAGGTCGAGAAGACCCGCGCTCTTGATGAGGAGGTGGCTAAGCGTGTCGGCAATGACGTGGTCGGCAATAATACAGCCTTAGGCTCACGCGCCGAGGTTGGTAATCCAACTCTTCAGTGCCTTTCTGGCTCATTCACCATTGATAATGGTGAAAAGCTTACATTTAATAATGACCTGGTGTATGTTATGCCACTAGAACATACATCTTTCTTTAAATGGTGGAGCTATGACACCACACCGGGATACATTATTGTAAGTGCCAGCGACCAGAACTGGCGCCGCCTCGTGACCGAAGTCAACGGCCATAAGCTGGCTCTTCGTTATCTTGAGAGTGCTTATTTCAGTGATGATATTGAGCGCCACATCAAGTTTAACGGCTATCTCCACAAGGGTTTGAACGATCATTGTTTTGAGATAGACAACAACGGTCGCCCTTATTGGGTACTCTCTTCATACGACCAAAAAATCGGTTTCTGTGGAGAGGAGAGCGAAGGCCCGATTACCGTTGACGCCCAGACCGGTGAAATTAAGGCTTATACTATCAAAAACGCTCCAAAGTGGATTGATAGAATTCAGCCGAAAAATTTCATTGAGGAGCAAATCCGTCAGTGGGGCGAATATAAGCTCGGCTGGTGGAATTCTTGCCCTTGGGCAAGCCAGTTGGGTGTTCTTGAGCCTACTCCGGGTATGAGCCTTGTGTACAGCAATGGCAGAAGCTATTGGTACACAGGTATCAAGTCCGCAAACAAGGACAAAGGTACTAACGGCTTTATGCTGGTTGACACCAGAACGAAAGAAGCAAAATTCTATCGTTCACCGGGTTTCAACGAAGAAGAGGCAAGAGGCATCGCTGATGGTCAGCAGTGGGCAAAGTCAGCTGATTTCAAAGCTGATTTCCCTGTATTGTATAATGTTCGTGGTGTTCCTACATACTTCATGACGTATAAGGATGCTACGGGCAACATTCAGGGATATTGCTTCCTATCCTCAATAAACCGTGATGCTGTAGGTTGCGGTAAGCTGAAGACAGAGGCTTCTCGAAAGTATGAAGAGATGCTTAAGACTGTCGGAAACGATAAATTGAAGGACAGCGAGGTGAAAGCTGAGGTACTCACCGGCACCGTGCGCGACATTGTGCTTGAGGGAGATGTTTATTATGTTTTGCTGAATGAGAAGTCAGGTTTTGAGTTCTCAGGCAAGAGCGTAAACTTCCCCGAGCTGAAATGGAGCAAAAAAGGCGACAAGGTAAAAGTTAGTTTCAAGATTGGCGAGGAAAAAGTTGTTCCTCTGGACAGCTTTGACGTTGTCGGTTTTGAGATTTAACCAAAACCAAATAAAATTCCCTGAAAGCTGTGAAGCTTTCAGGGAATTTTTGGCTCTTATTTTTCCAAATATATCTTGCTTTGTTTATAGTGTTTGATTAAATACGAAAGCAAAACTCCGATAATTGCGGCAACCGGAACGGCAATAATCATGCCGAGCAAACCAAGCAACACACCTCCGGCAAGCAATGCAAACATTACCCATACCGGATGCAAACCGATATTTTCACCCACCAATTTAGGCGTTAAAAAATTACCTTCAATAAATTGCCCGATAGCAAAAACCGCTACAACTTCGGCAATTTTTACGGCAGTTCCGTATTGTGTAATCACCAAAGCCATTGCCATGGCAAAACCGGAAATACTGCCGACATACGGAATAAACGAAATTACTCCGGCCAAAAATCCGACCAATAATCCCAAATCCAAACCGACCAACATCAATCCGCAAGAATAAAATGTTCCCAAAAACAAACATACCATCACTTGCCCGCGCAAATATCCGGAAATAATTTTGTTAACCGCCGAAATACCGTCTGTAACACTTTGTTTGTTTTTGCGCGGTATCAATTCCATAATATTTTCGGTAATTTTCGGCCAATCGCGCAGCAAGTAAAACGCTACAACCGGAGAAATCACCAAAAGCGACATCACATTAATAAATTCAAAACCGTTAGCAATAACTCCGCTCAGCAACTTTCCCACCAATTTGAATGCCTCGGAAATATTGCGGCGAACCATATCTTCCACATTGCCGAAAGAAAAATCCGGAAAACGCTCATGCAAATCTTGCAACAAAGGCGTAACCCTTTGCACAAACGAAGTCACATAATTCGGAACTTTTGCCGCAAAATCGGCAACTTGCGAAAAAATTGCTCCGCACAATAACACCAACAACGGCAAAACAATCAGCAGCACTCCGGAAATAACCGCCAAAGTTGCGGCATTGCGTGACATCCGCTTGTTTGCCAGCTTTTGCACCACCGGATCAAAAAAATATGCCGCCAACATTCCGACAACAAACGGCAATAATACCGAGCGCAAAGCATACAAAAAAACTCCGAGAACGGCTAAAACTCCCAAAATAAAGATATAACGCTGCGTATTTACCTCATTTTTTGTCATTGTTTTACCTCAAAATAACGTAATTGTTCATACTTTCGTGCGATATTCCCAGCTCCTGCAAAGCACTCCACAGTTCATCAATGCTTCCGCTGTAATGAATATCAAAGTTAACCTTTCCTGCCCCCATACTTTTGGTATCTATGCTATCTACATTGGAAAGTTCCACAATGGCTTTGTTTTTTTCAATCCAGTCTTTCATGGTTTCGTAAGTATAAACCGCATTAATAACGCCCTTAGCGGCAACAGTGCTTTCTTTTTGGCTTTCTCTTTCCATATTAGAGATAAACATCACACTTTTTTCAATGGCTTTATCAAACAAATTTTCACTGCCGTCGGCCAAAACGGTAAAGGAATCTTCGGTTTTGTTTTTTTCGTTTTTAACCGTAACTTTCAAATCATCATTCGGCAAAACTTCGGCATAAACCACATAAATTCTGTCGGTTCCGACCAAAGAAGACAAATTATTATACAACCCCGAACCCATATACAAAGCACCTTGCGCATCAAACCCTTCAACATCTTCAAACTGGCTTGCAACCGTGCGCACTTGCATCAATCCAAACTTTATCAACCCTTTAGAAAGCCAACTATTACGCCAGTCATTTGCGCGTTCCCAAAGCAAAATTTCACTGTGTTGCTCCGGACGATATACCGGCACAACCGCCAATTCGGACGTATCTGCTTCAATCATTTCATTTTCAGCCAAATATTCTTTCAGCAATTCGTTGTTAATATCAACCGTCAGCAATGCTTTATATTTTGTGCCGCCGGCCTTTTCATTTGCCACACTTACCGAGCGCACAAAATGCGCAATTTCATCATCAGTAAGTTCATTCAGCTTTTCCACATTTTCTGCTTCCGTCATACGGGATGCCACTTCCAAAAAACCTTTACGCTGTGCCTCTGTCATGGCCTGTTCTTTGGCTTCAACCGAATTTTGTGCATCAACATCAGCCTCTATTTGCGCACTGAAATCAGACTTTGCCCATGAATTAAAACAAAACAAAAAACAAACCGCTATAATCAACAATTTTTTCATTTTCAGCTCCGATTTTTTCATAACATTGCTCCAAGATATTACAAATATGTATAAAAATCAAAACTTTTTTATGGACTTTTTGTTTTATCCGTTGTTTATTATGGATAAAATTTTTTACTAATTGAGGACTCAAAGTTATGATTGAAAGCAAATATATTAACAGCCTGATAGAAATGGCCAAAAAAAACGTAAAGACAATAGTATTACCCGAAGGTGAAGACGAACGCGTTTTAACCGCTGCCCACATGGTTACTCAAACCGGTGCCGCAAAAATAATCATTCTCGGAAATAAAGATGAGATTGCCGAATTTTACCGCAAAAACAACTGGTCTTTGGACGGGATTGAAGTCATCAATCCTGAAAAATCGGAACGTTTGGGCGAATACACCGAATTACTTTATAATTTGCGCAAAGAAAAAGGGCTTTCTCACGAAGAAGCCGAAAAATTAGCTCTCAATCACAATTATTTCGGCACTCTTATGATTAAGTCAGGTCATGCCGACGGTATGGTATCGGGTGCAAATCACTCTACCGCCGACACCGTTCGTCCGGCTTTGCAAATTATTAAATCAGCCAAAAAGGGCGGTAGTGTTTCTTCGTTCTTTATTGTGATTTCCAACAACAAACCGTTCATTCTTTCCGACTGCGGTATCATTATTAATCCGAGTGCCGAGGAATTAGCCGGTATTGCCGTAAATGCCGCTGAATCGGCAATCAAATTCGGAATTGAACCAAACGTTGCCATGCTTTCATTTTCAACCAAAGGCTCCGGCAAAGGTGACGAAGTGGAAAAAGTTAAACGCGCTACCGAATTGGCTCTGGAAGCACTCAAATCAGATGAATACAAAAATTCAGGTATTAAGCTGGACGGCGAACTTCAAGCTGATGCGGCACTGGATTCGGTTGTTGCCGCTAAAAAAGCCCCGAACAGTGATGTTGCCGGAAAAGCTCGCGTTTTGATTTTCCCTGACTTGGAGGCCGGAAATATTGCTTACAAATTGTTGCAGCGTTTAGGCGGTTGCGAAGCTTACGGTCCGATTTTGCAGGGATTGAATGCCCCTGTCAACGATTTGTCCCGCGGTTGCTTTGCCGAAGATATTGTCGGCGCGGTTGCCATCACCTGCTTGCAAGCCGTTAAATAAAATTCACCCACCAAAATAAGGAATAAATTAAAATGAAAAAAATTTTAGTAATCAACTGCGGTTCTTCTTCTCTGAAATTTCAACTTTACAATGTGGAAGCCGACAATTATGACGTTGTGGCCAAAGGAATTGCCGAAAGAATCGGTGCTGAAAATTCGGTTTTGAAAATTCAATACGGAGATGCCCCTAAGCAAACTCATGAAGTTGTTATGCCTACACACAGCGAAGCAATCAAAAGTGTTTTTGAACATTTATTAAACGGTGCTTTAAACAGCATGGATGAACTTTCGGCTGTCGGTCATCGCATTGTGCAGGGCGGCGATATTTTCAAAGAATCTGTTTTGGTAACCGATAAAGTTATTGAGCAAATTGCCGGTCTTTCCGATTTGGCACCGTTGCACAATCCGGCACATGTTTTAGGTATTAAAGCAGTTAAAGAAGTTTTACCAAACATCCCGCAAGTGGTAGTGTTTGATACATCTTTTCACCAAACCATGAAACCGGAAGCTTATCGTTATGCCATTCCGGAAGATCAATACACCAGAAACAAAATTCGTCGTTACGGATTTCACGGAACTTCGCATAAATATGTTGCTCAAGAATGTGCAAAACTTATCGGTAAACAAGGTAAGATTATCACCTGCCACTTGGGTAACGGGGCTTCCATTTCGGCAATAGACAACGGCAAATGCGTTGATACCTCAATGGGTTTCACTCCGCTGGCCGGCACAATTATGGGAACACGCTCCGGAGATATTGATCCGTATATTCCGCTTTATATCATGAAAAAAGACGGTTTGAGCGTTGATGAAGTTAATGACATGCTGAACAAACAAAGCGGTATGCTTGCTTTGTGCGGTCGTTCTGACAACCGCGACGTTGAAAACGGTATTTTTGACGGTGACGAAAAATGTATTTTAGCTACCGATTGCTATGTTCATTCTTTGCTGAAAATTATCGGCGGATATATTGCCGTGCTGGGTGGTGTTGATGCTATTGTCTTCACTGCCGGTGTTGGCGAAAACGGTTGGGTTTTGCGTAAACAACTGATTGAGCGTCTTGCTTATTTGGGAATCACCTTGGATGAGAAAAACAACCGTGTTCGCGGTGAAACCATTATGATTTCTACTCCGGATTCCAAAGTTAAAGTATATATCATCCCGACAGATGAAGAGTTAATGATTGCCAAAGACACAATGCGTGTTGCCGGCTTTTAATTAATTTACCTTTTATAATAAACTCCTTTTCCGAATTGCTTCGCGTAATTCGGAATTTTTTTTATTCTTTACAAAATTTTCTAATTTTGTTACACTCTTTTCAGATACGAAAAAACGTATTCAGGGCGTGACAACCCTTTACAACAGGGCCGCATTTTGCGGACAGAGTTGCTGGTATTCGTTTCTTTATGTGCGGATGTCAGCTGAATAAGGCTAACGCTGAATAAGCTGAGCCATTCTGTTGTATGGTTTGTCAACATCCGCCCACCCGTTCAGGTGGCTTTTTTATTAACTTTTTTGATTTAATGAAAGGGATGTTTGAGATGAAACATTTAATATTTATCGGCTTTTTTACCTTAATGTTTGTAAATCCGGTGCTGGCAGAAACGGTAAGCTGCACAAACGGAGTGAGAGAAGACGGAATCACGGCTTGTGATAAATGCGGAAATAATTGCGATTGGAGTTTTGATACGGTAAGCGGAGCCTTAACCGTTTCCGGCAGCGGCAATATGAACGATTACACACATTACTATCAAGAAGAAAAAGAAACATATTATACCACTGCTCCTTGGGGAAAGTATAAAGGGCAAATAAAATCCATAGATGTTTCCGGATTATCAAACATCGGAACACACGCATTTTCTGAATCAGGCTCACAACTGAACAATGTAAACATAAGTGATTCTGTAACTACTATAGGACGCCATGCTTTTTGGCAGGATAATTCTTTATCTAGTATTGATTTACCGGATTCGCTCATTTCTATAGGAGATGATGCTTTTGCTTGGGATAGGCTTACCAAGATAATCATTCCGGACACATTACAAACTCTTGGGCAGAGAAATTTAGGTTATTACGCTGATGGCAATCGTGATGCCGAAAATGTGGAAATAATATGCCGCGGTGACAACGAAAGTTGCAAAAAACTAAGCTCTTTGTTGGAACAATACCTTCATTTTACGGAAACGAGAGATGCCAACGGTAAGGCTATATATTCAAAAAAAGATATCAGCAACAGAATGACTTTAGCACAGGCTGAAGACTGCAGCAGTTTAAATTATTTTTGGAACGGTATAGAATGTGTGCGTGAACCGGATGTATCCAAACGTACCTGCTGTCCGGTGTGTGCTGATTTGGACGGCTACTGCAGCCGTATTCGCTATACTCTGCCGGAAGCGGATGAGGCAACTTCTGATGACAATGAAAATATGATTGAGTGGATTTTTGAGTAAAATACCCTACCGTCATCTTGAACCCCGAGCGGAAGAAAACACCACACAGTCATCTTGAACCCCGAGCGATAGCGAGTGGGTGTAAAGATCTCCTGTTTCAGGAACAGAGTCTATTGTTACGCACTGCATAACAACACACATTTTCTTGCTGAAAAAGATCTTTACGGGGATTTCCACGTCGCTACGCTCCTCGGAATGACCGTAAGGTAGGAAACGTCATTGCGAGGGAGTGAAACGACCGTCGCAATCTCCTTGAACAAGGCACACTTTCTTGCTTTAAAAAGATCTTTACGGGGATTTCCACGTCGCTACGCTCCTCGGAATGACCGTAAGAGTCACATGTTGAGGGAGATTCCCACGTCGCTACGCTCCTCGGAATGACAGAGGAATATTAATTTGCCGAGATTCCCGATTAAATCGGGAATGACAATAAAAAAGTCGGGAATGACAGAAAAACGCGTCCGACAATAAAAGAAAGACACCGGAATAACCGGTGTCTTTCTGTGCATGATATTAACTTATTTTGTAAAAGAATCTTTGATTGAGTTCAAATCGCTTTTCACTTTTGCCGCATCATCACTTATTACCTGTTTTGCATTTTCCAAAGCAGATTTTTTCTCTTCGGCAGCAGCATCAACTTCTGCTTTTTTAGCTTCGGCAGCAGCATCAATTTCAGCCTTTTTAGCTTCGGCAGCTTCTGCTACCTCGGCTTTTTTTGCTTCAACGGCATCACTTGCGGAAACCGAAGCCTCATCAGAAGCCGCAACCGCATCTTTTGCATTCTGCACGGCAGCGGCGGCAGAATTAACTTTTTCTTGTGCATTTTGAACGGCAGAAAGTGCATCAACCTGTGCATTTGCTACACCACAAACCAACAAACACAATGCCAACATAGCTAAAATTTTTTTCATTTTTATCTCCTATCTTAAAAAAAATTTTTTACCTGTAAATAAACTTAGTTTTTTGCCTCGCCGTTTACAAGTATTTTAATTAAATTTTTCCACCGCTGTTTTTGTTTGCCAAATATTCTAAGAATTTAATTTGAATATCGGCAATCTGCTTAACGCTTTCTATTTCCACATACTCACCGTCGGCATGCATTCCCTCGCCTGTTCCCGAGTGCATTATTACCACAGAACCTTTAACGGCAAACGCGCGTGAATCGGTAGCTCCGCCGATATGTTCAAACTCTATATTTTTCCCCATAATATTTTCGGCAAAGGCTTTGTAATTCAAAATATCCGAATTATTTTCATCCATTACCACCGGAGTGCTTTCGGAAACAATACGATAACTCGCCCCCTGCTCCATGCACTTGTCTAAATTTTTACGCAAATTGTCTACGCTTGAATTTTCGGTCAACCGGAAATCAAGCAAGGCTTCGGCATAATCGGAAATAATGTTAGAAACCTTACCTCCGGCAATAGTGGCAAAATGCACCGTATCAAACCATGTATTCTGCGGTTGCGGCAAATTTTTGGCATAATAAGGATAAATTTTGCGAATATTTTCCCATGTCTTGAACAAAATCTCGTTTGCATCTATTCCGTCCCACGGAGTAGAGCCATGTGCGGCATTACCTTGCGCCGTAATTTTCACAAATACCGGATTTTTGCACTTGCTGACAATTTTTGTGATATCGCCACCAACATCATTATCAAGCACAATCTTGGCACTGATTTGCGGATATGCCTCCATAAACGATTCGGTTGACTTACTCCCCTTTTCTTCATCAGTTGAAAGAATAACGCCAAACTTTATCGGCAATTTATGCTCCACCACATACAGCATGGAATTAATGGCAACAGCTGCAAACGACTTCATATCCAAAGTTCCGCGCCCGAACATTTTTCCGTTTTCGGTTTTCGGCACAAACATTTCATCTGCGGCCGGCACTACATCAATATGCCCCAAAACAACGGCATCAAAATCCAAACTTTCGGTATTGCGGATAAAAATCACCGGAGAAGCCGTGGTTTGAAAAATTTCTGCTTTGGCCGAAGTTCCGGAAAATTTTTGCTTAATATATTCCGCAGCCTTTTTAATTTCTGCCTCGTTTCCGGTTTCAGTTCTAAACTTTATCAAGTCTTCTATTGTTGCAATCAAATCCATTTTTATCTCCTTTTATTCCGCTATTTTTACCAAATTTTTATCATTACTCCGGTATCATAAACTCAATATATATAAAGGAAAGTAAAAATGAAAGCATTGTTTATAACATTTACGGCAATTATGCTGATGTTTGGCGGTGTCAATCCGGTGTGTTCCGCCGAACCGCAAACAGATGACGGCGAAAGCGAAACAGGTTTGGCACTTCCTCGCATGGTGTCCTTGCGTTCCAGCCTGATTAATGCGCGTTCCGGTCCGGGTGTTCGTTATCCGATAGAATGGGTATATAAACAAAAGGGTGCGCCGGTAGAAATTATTGCCGAATTTGAGTTGTGGCGCAAAATACGTGATTGGGAAGGTTCGGAAACATGGGTGCATAAAGCTATGCTTTCCGGTCGCCGATTCGTAAAAGTAACAACACCGGGAGAAAATAACATCTACGCTAAACCGGAAAACGGAGCTAAAATCATTGCCAAAGCCGAAGACGGTGCCGTTGGCGAAATTGAAAAATGTCCGAACAAAGACGGTATGTGCCTGATTAAATTTGATTCCGTAAAAGGTTGGATGCCGCGCAGTGCTTTATTTGGCATTTATGATAATGAGGTTGTAAAATAAAAGTTGAAGTCGGAAATAATATTCAACGCGGATGAAAAACTCAAACAAACCATTAAACAATGGCAGAATTGGCTTGCAAAAGAGCGGCTGTATTCCGAACATACTTTAGATGCTTATTCCCGTGATTTGGCCATATTTTTACAAACCATTTCCGAAAAACCTTTAAGCCTGAACGATTTACAAAATTTGGAAGTCTACGATTTTCGCCGTTTTACTTCGCGCCGTGCCGCAAAATATGTAGAAAAATCATCATTGGGACGAGAAATCTCCGCCGTTAAAAATTTTTTCAAATGGTTGAGCAGAAGCAATATCATAAAAAATCAGGCCATAACCGTTATAACTTCTCCGCGGCGTCCGAAGGTTTTACCTAAAGCCTTAGACGTTGACGATTCATTCAGTGTTTTGGACGAAGCACCGAATTTGGCAAAAAACGAATGGCAGGGATTACGTGACCGTGCAATTCTGACCGTTTTATACGGATGCGGACTGCGAATTTCCGAGGCAATATCCCTAAATATCGGCGATATCAACGAAAAAAGTGAAACTTTGCGCGTAAAAGGTAAAGGCAATAAAGAGCGAATTGTTCCGTTGTTACCGATTATCTGGCAAAACATAGCGGAATATTTGCAAAAATGCCCTTATAAACAAAATATCGGTGAACCGCTGTTTTTAGGCTCACGAGGCGAGCGCATAACCGCACGTGTTGTGCAAAGGCAGGTGGAAAAAATCCGCCTGTATTTAGGTTTGCCGGATACCTTCACTCCGCATGCTTTGCGCCATTCTTTTGCCACTCAGCTTTTGGCCGATGGTGCCGACTTACGCTCTATTCAGGAACTGCTCGGACACGCATCTTTAATGACAACACAAAGATATACCGACGTGCAGACACAAACCATGCAAAAAGAATACCATAAGGCTCATCCGTTGGAAAAATAACACATTATCAACCCGAAAACCAAGCAAGCAATATTACTCAAAAATCCATTCAATCATGTTTTCATTATCGTTGCTGGTTGCCGCATCCGCTTCCGGTAAAGTGTAGCGTTTGCGGTAACAAGTGCCGTATTCCAATGCATAATTTTTGTTGGCACATTGTTGACAACCGACACCGGACATTCGTATACATCCATCCGGAAATGCTTCTATCTTTCCGGCATCAATGATTTTTTGAACTGAATTATTACATCTGGAACGTAAATCATAACCATTAGCATTTTCCTGTGGCAGAGAATTACAAGATTCCAGCAATCTCTCCTCACAATTTTTTACGGCACAATATATTTTTCCGTTTTTCGTTACAGTCAAATCTCTTAACGGTCCGGAAGAAAAAGTTATATTTTCCGGAATTATGAGTGTGCCGTCCAAAACCGTATTAACCAAATAACCATGTCCCATAGTTCCGGCAGAATCTGATATGACAATATCTCCTTGCAAAACGTTTGTTTCATTTCCAAATGCATTCCAGCCTGATTTATTCAGCACCAACTCGCCGTTTTTCCCCGAAATTGTTGCCCCAGCCACGGCAAAAGCATGTTTTCCTATTGTTTCAAAATTACCATCAACAACAATATGTTCAATTTCTACCGGCATTCCGCCATCATAATACAGGGGAGAAAACATTCCTTCGGAAATTTTCGGAGAACTTCCGGAGGCAACAACATTTACCGTTCCGTTTTCATAAGTATATGTGCAACCTCTGCCGCAATTATTTTCCACCCCCGGATTCCATGTGAGACACTTTTTGTTTCCAAATTCATCAGAATTTGCAGTACATGCGGCTTTTACATACTCAACCCTGCAGCACAACACTATCCCCAACATCAGCACAATTTTTTTCATCTTTTTCTCCAATAAAGCAAAATTTTAAAAATAAAAAATCCGCCTCAAAAGGACGGTCGGAGAGTTGAACAATCATATAGTGAGAAATGACTCCTGTGGTCTTTAGCTACTATGCCTAGACATACACCACAAGCACCCCGACCATAGATTTTCCTATAATCAGGGAATATGCCAGCAAATCTTACTGACTTAACAGTATCATTAACGATACAGCTCACTATAAAAGCCGTTCAAAGCTCCGAACCCCTTTTTCGGGTTCTTGGTAAAAATTTCTTTCACCATGAATCAATCATAACAGATTTAATCCGTTTTGCAATTAAATATTGCAAAAAAAGAGAACATCTTAATGATGTTCTCTTCAAGGATGTTTGATAAAAACTTTTTTTAAATCTTTTCTACTTGCGAAAATTCCAACTCAACCGGAGTATAGCGGCCGAAAATAGAAACCGACACTTTAAGACGAGATTTTTCGGTATCAATATCTTCAACAATTCCGACAAAGCTGGCAAACGGACCATCCGTAACACGAATTTGTTCACCTGTTTCAAAGCTGACTTCAACTTGCGGACGTTCAATACCTTCGGTAATTTGAGCCATAATTTTTTGAACTTCTGCCTCACTAATCGGTTGCGGCTTATTGCGGCTACCCAAAAAACCGCTTACACGCGGAGTGTTTTTGATAACCAACCAACATTCGTCAGACATTTCCATCTTAACCAAAATATATCCCGGAAAGAACTTGCGCTCGGCATTAACCTTTGCACCCTTACGGATTTCAACAACATTTTCGGTCGGAACCAAAACCTCTAAAATTCTGTCATCCATTTTTTTGAGCATTGCCTGTTCACGAATAGACTCGGCAACTTTTTTCTCCGAACCGGAATAAACATTAACAACATACCAACGAGCAGCCATAACCAAAACTCCTAACCTAATTGCAAAATTTTATCTACACCCCAACCGAGCACCATATCAACCACAAAAAAGAATACGGTAGCGATTGCAACCAAAGCAATAACCATTGTGCAAGTAGGGATAACTTCCTTTCTTGTCGGCCAGGTAACTTTTTTAACTTCTTGTTTAACCTGTCTCAAAAACTGTATTGGATTCGTACTCATTTAAAATCCTTATAAATTCAATTTACGCAACATTTCATGATGATGTATATAAATGACTTTACGGCAAAATGTCAAGCATTACTTTTGATTTATTTGCTTCTTTTGTGCGCAATTATCATATATAAAACAATTACGGCAAAAAACAGGGAAATTGCATTAAACACAATCATCTGCACCGAATGCAAATAAATCCCGTATAAAATCCAAGAAATCATACCGATGCAATAAATCACGTAGCTCAAAAGCGACAATCCGTCAACATTTTTTTCTTTAATGGTCTGAATGGTCTGCGGCAAAAAAACAACGGCAGTGCATATTCCCGCAACATATCCCAAAAGTTCTCCTATTATATTCATTTCAGCTCCTTTCTGATATTCGCGACAGATTATCCGAAATGTTGCCTCTTATGTCAATGTTTTTTGCCGTTTTTTATTGTTTTTGTCACGAAAATATGGCAAAATAAAGGCAGTAAGTCAAAGGAGATTACCATGGGAAAAAAAACCGATAAAACCCTAAATACCGTTAAGCAGCTTGCTTTAGATTCTCAAAAAGCAATGTCTTCGGTTTTGTCCCTTGACCGCCGTGTTAAATTAATGACTTTATTTGTCAGCCTGAACAGTATGGTTGCCACCACCGACGGAAAATTTTCGTATGAAGATTTTGAAAGAATTCCTATTATCGGCACAACCGCCAAAGTCGGAAGAATCTTATACGAAGGCAACGAAATGAAAAAGGCTATGGAACGCGGCGAAATCAAAAACTTAGAAAAACAACCGCATGCCGACAACTATGCTCACGAATATGCCTTACGTATTGTTTCGCGTCTCGGTCTGTATGCCGCAGCCATCGGAGCGGTTTCCGGTGTAGTAAAAGAAGTTGTTGATATTTATAACAAAAGCACGGATTTGATGTTCTCTCTTTTGGATTCGGAAAATTTGCAAAAACAGATGGAAAAAGAAAAATGTAATACCGTTCCGGAATATATTCATAACAAGGTGGCTTTTATTGTGAACGATTGTTACAAAGATTTGCTGAATGATATTGATGCCGAAAAAGAAGGAATAAAAGCCGAAATGCAAGCCGGATTGTTCAAAGATACCATGCACACGCTTGCTTATATTTTAGGAGAAAATCCAAAATCTCTCAAACACTTGTCATCAGACGTGATAGAAAGTTTGCGCACTCTGGAAACAAACAGCAACGAAAAAATCACCGGTTATGACAACGGATTCTCTGCTCCGATTAAGGCTTATGTTAACCAACTGCACGCAGGTATTACCGGTATGGGAGATTTGCGCAACCGTCGTAAAGAAGATGATGAAATTGATGACCCGACAACAAAACGCAGACATCCTGATTTACCGCTGCCATCCGTAAACAACGCAAGCCGCAGTGAACCGATTAGCGGTTCTTCGCCAAAAGACGAAACTCTTGTTCCGGTGAAAAATGCACCTCTATGGTTCTTAATAAAAGAAAACGGCAAAGAAGCTTAATTTTGAACTAAAAAAGCACCGGGGATATTACTCCCGAGTGCTTTTTCTCAATCTGAAGGAACAAACGGATTTTCCAATACGCGTCCGTTGCTCAAATCAACCTTATACAATGAGCGATCTTCCGGAAAAAATGCTTTCAAATCTTCCGCTCTTTTGGCACCTCCCCACAGCGTTAACACACTTCCGGTCTGCTTGAAATATTCAAACTTCGGATAAGACGTCCCGCGGATATCTTTGGTAATATCCCATCCTTTGCCACGCACATCAATAAAAAACAAATAGTGTTCATCTGCTTCCTCAATATGCAGGGTTTTCAAAAAACCGGCGACTTTTCCCCGATAATACACCGGCTTAATATCGCTAAGGGCAGACATCCCGCCGACAGCCTTTCCGTTATACACAACTTGGTATAAAGATGCGGAATTTGGTATGTCAAGTTTGGGATCATCTATACAAACATTAATCTCACCAACAAAAAGATTGCGTCCGATCTGCCGCACATCATTATACCTAACCGGCACATAATATTTTCCGGAAGGAGACACGACACCACACATTACAACCGAATCTGTCTCTACAGAATAATCGTCAAAGACCACATCTTTAGAAGCAACCTTTTTAAAGATTTTGAACGTATCCGGAGCCATCTTAAATGCCTTAATCGCACCAACTTTAGTCGCCACCGCATTTTCTTCGGCAGACACCGTGTCTGCATCAAGTGTCATGACCGGCACTATTTGCAACGGGGTATCAGGCTTTGCTTTGGCAGGCATTGAATCAGGTTCCAATTTCGGGAAGTCCTCACTTGCGGAGTTACTATTGTTCGCACCGCAACAAATCAGCATCAGGCTGACGAATAAAAATAGCAAATTTTTCATATCTTAATGCTTAAAAAAACGAAATTAAAATAGCAAATTTTTCACTTTTTTGTCAAGCAAAAAAACACAGACAGACTTAGTTATTATTCAACAGTGAAAAAAATTTTACCGGCAACCTTTTTAAGGATTTATCTTCGCGGCCGAAGCTCCGTTTTTCCTTCGCGTTCATTAGCCGACACATGGCAGAACGTGACCTTTTACCTCCCGTTTGGCATTAAATTTTCTAACCAAGTTCAAATCTTCGCATCATTCAAAAACAAAAAACCTCCATAAAAGGAGGCTCTGTAAAATATGGCAGGGGCAGAAAGATTCGAACTCTCGACACTCGGTTTTGGAGACCGATGCTCTACCAACTGAGCTATACCCCTATCAACCAGATGAACATATAAACCATTTCAAACGCTAAATCAAGAACTTTTTTTACTCAATCTATTTTTCCACAAGTGCTCGTATTAGCTTTTCAACAATTTTCAACGTTTGCATATCGGCATCTTTAAGCAACGAAACAATCTTCTGTAACTGTTCGGACAACTTTTCTTTTTCTTCACACTTTTCACCGGTCAATTCTCCCAACGAAACACCTAAGGCCTGTGCAAACACGCTATTATTACAATATCATAAAACACTCCCGATATTTTGCCAAACAATATTATCCCAACACGGAAATCATTTCGGTAAATCCCGTAGGATTAAAAGGAATCTTTACTGACTTATATACCGAAAAATATTTGCAGGCAACCGGCGACAAACAGGCCGAAAATTTTTGAATACCTACATAAACGGTATCGGATATATGGTGCCGCCGTTTTTGAGTAAGTTTCCTTCAACACGTTCCAGCTGATATTCCGAATCTTTGCCCAGATTGCGTTCATAAATATCGGCATAATTACCGAAAGCGGCAACGGCATCTACCAACCAACGCGGGCGGACTTTCAAACTGCTCCAGAGTTTTGCATCTTCGCCCATCAGATTTTTGAGTTCCATATTGTCGTTAAAGGAATAAAATTTAATGTTTTTGGCATTAATGTCGTATTCTTCCGTCAAATACAGAGCATTCAAAATCCATTTAACGGCAAGACGGAGTTCATTATTATTTTTCTGCACATAGGCATACGCCGGATGAATGGCTATTTTATTCGGTAAAATTTTAGTATTTTTCACACCGGAATTGGAAATTCCCTTCAAAAGCAGGCTTCCGGCCGTAAGCAACTGACAACGCTTCAACAAAAACGCACGTTTAGCTTCATTAAAATCAGCAAAGGTCAAATACGTTATTCCCATATTGTATTTGCTGTTATATTCCTCAAAATTTTTAGAATATTCGGAATCGGCGGCCATACAAACCTTTTTGCCGTGATAACTTTCCAAATCATTCGGATCTTCCGTGCGCGCCAGCAGCATTTGATAGTCATAATAAAGCGCACCGGCATTCAATGCCTCACCTGATGTCTCCAACGCGGCAGAAGACGGAGAACCACTGAGCATAATATCAATTTTAGCTCCGTTCAATGCCTCGGCAACGTCATTTGTGCCGACATTAACCATTTCTATTTTCTCGGAATCTCCGAGCAAAGCTTGCGCCAACACGCGGCAAAAATCAGCATCAAACCCTTCCCACTTGCCGTCAACAAAACGAGCGTATGTATTAACCGACATATCGCTGCCGCAACGCAAAACACCTCGCGACACAATATCCGATATTTTGGTTGTCGGCACTGCCGCAGTTTGCGCCGGCGCAGCGTATGCGACTGCCTGCTGAGTATAATATTGCGCCTGTTGCGGTTGTGAGTAGGCATACCCGTCAATATACGCTGATGTTTGGGCATTTGCCGCATTAAGACCGAAACAAATCAATAAAGCTGTAAAAAAAGAAACTGTTTTCATTTTGTTGACCAATTAACGTTATTGTGATATTAAAAATATAATGAGATTTTGTGAGGATTGCAAATGAAAATAAAATGCTGTTTACAAGTTATTGCGTTTTTTTTCGGTTTACTGTTTGCCGGAAGTCTTTGTGCCGAGACAGTGCCGCAGCAGGAAGCTGACAAGTGGGCTTTGGGCAAAGGCAAAGAAATTTTAGATATTCTGGCGCAAAGCGATATAGCGGAAAAGTATCAGGCATTGGATTTAATCTTATATAATGATGTGGATTTGGAACACGCGGCAAAATTTGTGATGGGACGCTACTGGAAAACAATGACAGATGAGCAAAAAGAAAAATACGTTCCGCTGTTTAAACGCTATATTGCCAGCCTCTACAAATCATATCCTTTAGATATTCCCAAAGGAACAATAGATTTTTCCGTCGGAAAAATATTAGAGGATAAAAATTCAACCGACATTCATTGTTTGATAAAATTACAAACCTTAAAATCGGAAAAAACAGCGAAAAACGTTGAAGAAAAAAGCGGTATCCCGACTATTTTTACTGTTGTAAAAAACAACGACCGCATTTTGGTGCGTGATTTAAAAATCGGCGAAAGCAGTTTGTTGATTTCTTTCCGCGAAAAGTTTAAGAAAATGATTCACCAAGACAATGATGATGAAATTGACTGGTTTCTGGAAGATTTGGAATATATCACCGAAGACAATGAAAAAGAGATTCAGCAAAAACTTGATGCTTTGTAATCCCTAATCTCCGGCTTTATAAACATAAATCGTATACGGAGATTCATTATCTTTGAATACATCAACAAATGTCAATTTCAGCTCATCTGCATTACTCAGTTTCAAACGCGAAAAGATATATTTCCCGCCCATTTGTTTAAACACTTCCGGATTAAGCAATAAATCAGACTCCTTTGTGTCATCGGTATTTACAAGTTGATACGGTATATCTTTTGAAAAAACATACGCCTGTCCGCCCCACGTGTCAAAAAAAAGCCTGAGGTCATAATTTTCTTCCAAAAAGGGCCGAATCATTTTTCTAAACTCTCTTTTATAACTCAGAGGATAATACGTAAGCATACCGTCTAATGTTCTGATATTGTTATATTGCAACACAGCCGGATGAAACCCGTAAGCCACCGACCATTCGTTATCGTAATTTATAGACTTTTTAATCCGGTTAAAAAGTTTTTCCGAATAAAACTGAGCATACGTAACTTCGCGATTTGTTTCAATATAATCAAAGCATTCTATTCCTCCGCGCACACCTTGCCGCACGGCCAAACTTTCATTTTTAGTAGTCTGATAATCATAGTTATATTTCACAAAATTGTAGATAGAATCATCACAAACAAGAACCATAAAGGCATAAACACACAAACAAATTTTCATATCGGCAATATATTTGAATTTTATGTTTATGCGCAACAAAGCAAGGCAAAATGCCAAATACCACAAAAAAGCATTCAGCCACAAAAATCTGGAAAAATCAAAACCTTTAAGAGGTGGAACAAAAACTTCCAACGCCTCTCTTACGGGTTTAACATAATTAAATCCAAACATGGCGGCATTAACAAATAGCATTAACACTATCCAAAAATAAAAATCACGCCATACTTTAGTGCGTTTTTTAATGATTAAATAAATCCAATATAAAAGACAAACGGGAAGCACCACAAATGTGTGGGCTGATGCCGAGTGATAGTGTCCGTAAATAAAAACGGATACAGCATATTTCACACAATCGGCAAAAGAAAATATCGGTGATGCAATCTCATCTCTGATACTCGGTTCACCTGCAAACAGCATCACATAAAACAGCGACCACTCCGATATAACATACCCTATTGTCAAACAAACAAGTGAAGACAGCATATATAGCTTAAATTTTTTGTTTATCCACCAATCAATCAAAACAAATAAAACAATGTAGCCCATAACAAAAATTCCGAAAAAGCAAAAATCGGAAAAAATAGGATATGCCAACAGATACAAATTATATTTGAACTTCTTGGTTTTACAATACTGCACTAAGAATCCCAGCAAAAAAGGTAACGAGGCAAAACAAAATGCACTGGTCGGAAACGTTGGAGTCAAACCATACAAAAATCCGCAAAAAGCAATTATGTTTTTGTTAAAATCATCCGCATCCACCTTCAATGCCTTACCTAAATAAACAAATCCGGCAACGGATATTATTATTTTCAAAAACCAACCGATAACAAACGCCCAAAATGTCGGGAAAATCATATACAGCCATACATACGCCTTAAGCGGTGAATACAAATACATCCGGTCAAGTCCGTGTAAAAATGGGACCTTATCATGATAATTAAAAAATAAATTGTTGTCAGAAAGCATTTTCAGCCAAGCAATATTTGAGTTTAAATTATCATAAATTTGAATCACGATATTTTCGCCGTTTATCCCAACATATCCGGCGCAAACAGCCAAAAACAAAGCTATGAGCATATAGCTCCAATATTTTGCTATCATATTATTTTCCATTAGACTTTAACCTTTATTTACTATACCCGCTTACTATCATTTCTTACTTCTCTGTATTTTTATAACGGTAAAAATTTATTTTTCTGAAATCGTGTAAACAAAACTGCAATGGCAAAACGTCTGCATACTTTAACATGATGTCTTCGCAAACGGCATTAACATAAATCAGCCAAACTTCATTTTGTTTTTTAGAATTCAAACACCTTACGACGTTACTGATAAATTTTTCAAAAACATTGCCTACAAACGGGTTAAACATATAAAACACATTGATTTCTTGCAATATATTTTCAGCAACATTCGTTATATCTGAATTTATTATTTCAAAATTTTTGACATTCATTTTATTTAAGTTATCTTTTGCCTTTTCAAGTATTTCAGGCATAATTTCAACCCCATATACCTTTTTAAACTTTTTTGAGGCCAAATACATTGGGAATCCCAATCCGCACCCACAATCCATAAAATTCCAATCAGACTTAATATGCAATTTTCCTAACACTTTTAAAAATGTTTCTTCAAATGTAGTCTCACAATCACCGCAATCCTTAAAATTATTCTCATAACAGCTGAAAAAATCTACATTATTATCTTTATACTTTTTCTCAAATTCCTCATATAGAATGTTTGCCCTATGCGCATATTTTACCAAATCAGACATTATCCTTCTCCCTTATATATTTAATTGCATCTTCTCCGGTATTAAATATTAAATCCAAGATACTGACATTATGTTCAAACGGAGGAAATAATTGCGGGTATTCTTTATAACCGGAATAATCCATCCATAATAGTTCTATTCCGGCTTTTTCAAATAATTTTTCGTCTATATAATCTTTTGCCGACGGGCCGGATAAATAATGTGTGGCTCCAACCTTTTGCAACATATCAATTAATCTCTCCGTTTTACCGTCTATCAATTCATAATCTCTGTCATAATGCAATTTGGTTTTAATATTTAACAACTTCAGAATTGCAATAATAAATTTGTAATTGACCTGACACAAATAATCTTCACTTTCACATTCTTTGTATAGTTTTTCAAAATATGCTTTGTAATCCTTGAAATACGGTGCTTTTGCGTAAGCATTGCAAATACTTTTCCAATGTTTTTTTGCCCATCTTTTATCTGTAATTTTTGTTTCCGATATTTTTCGTCCTTCAATAATATGTCCTTTTGTTTCACAAGGAATTGTAAGCCATAAAGCGCCTCTTTTTGTTTTTATTTTATTACGGTTTCGCCAATCATTTTTTGTATACTGCATATTATCAAAAAATATAAAATCATCTACTTGGTCAATAATATCAAAATATCCTTTCCACGGAATATAATTTGACTGCAGTATAGCGACTTTTTTTATCTCTTTGTTTTCCACTTCACATTCCCTTGCTCACTACCAAAACACCGAGCACAATCAATCCGCAACCGATTATTTTATACACATTAAAAACTTCACCGAACAAAAGTGCCGAAAATAAAAGCACGGCAACAAACCCTAACATTGTAAAAGGATAAGCATAGCTAATATCAAATTTTGCCATGGTCGCCATCCAACACAAGCCGGAAATAAAAGTCAGACAAAGTGCGAGAAAAATAAACGGATCAAAAACAACCTTAAATAAGAACAAAATCTTACCGACTACGCCTTCAGGTATAGGCAGCAAACCAACCACAAATCCGGAAACTCGCCATTTGACGATAATCTGCGAGGCGACACTTGTTATAATGGTCAAAAACAAATATAAGTACCCAACCTGAATCATAGATTTGCTTTTTCCTTTATCATATAAATTTTTCGTCCTTGTGACATTTTGAAGATTTGTCCGATATAAACGCCCAATATGCCCAAATATGCAAACAACAATGCGGCAATAAAAAATATGGAAATCATAATACTTGTCCACCCCAACAAACGTTGCCCGAAAACAAAATAATCAAACAACAGTTTCAAAATAAACAATCCGCAAAAAACAAACATTAAAAAGGAACACATTCCGGCAAAAATCAACGGCTTATTAGAGTTACTCGTTAATGCCTCACAAAAAAGACGAGCACCTTTGAAAAAATTATACCCGCTTTTACCGAGCATCCTTTGTTCCTGCGAAATTGTTATATAATCAGCCTCAAATCCCGAACTCAGTATTATGTAGGTGAAAACAAAATACGGCTCAGTATCTTCTTTCAAAACATTCAATACATTCTTTGAAAAAATGGATAAATTACTCAGGTCACGTGCATCACAGTGACTAAAATCGCTCAAACCGTAAATCAAATATTGTGCCGCCTTAGAACATATCTTTTTGAAAAAACTATCTTCTCTTTTTTCTCTTTCACCAAACACCACATCAACTTTTGTTGTCTTTATTTTTTTATACAAGCGGACAATATCTTCCGGATTATCCTGCAAATCACAATCCATTACTACGGTATAATCTCCCGAGGCATAATCCAATCCGGCTTTAATTGCCAAGTGCTGACCAAAATTACGGCTTAAATTAATAAATTTAACTCTCTTATCCTTTTTGGCCAACTTTCTTATTTCGTCAGCCGAACCATACGGACAAGCGTCACATACTTCTATAATTTCATAATCTACCGGCATACGCGAAAACACTGACACCAGTTTTTCGTATAATATTTTTACCAGCTTTTTATCACCATACACAGGGATAACAACGGATATAAGGTCTCTTTTCATCTGTTTTCCAATGATTAACACTGCAAGTAACACTGCATTGCAACCCTCATCATAATCTCAATCAAAAATTGTGATGTGCGTATACAACTAAAAATTATTTCTAAAGTTACATTACCCCCCCCGCGCGAATGTCAAGTATTTTTTAGTTCCACTTTTATTGCAGAAGTGTATTTGTGGATACAAAAAAAATTCTTGCCTAAAACAGAATAACGGTATATATATCCGGTAATGGCACTTGCGGATGTAATTCAATGGTAGAATAGAAGCTTCCCAAGCTTATAACGGGGGTTCAATTCCCCTCATCCGCTCCATTTTTGCATTGCACCGATTTCTCGGTGCTTTTTTTATTTGTGGATGAGGTGAATACCGGTTTGAGTTTTCTCCGCGCGCTTTTCACGCTCCCGCGTTTATGCTTGCGGAAACTCGGCACCGCTCACTGTTCGCAGATAATTTGTATCTGCTCTCTCGTTCGCGCCCTCATCCGCTCCATTTTTGTATTGCACCGATTTCTCGGTGCTTTTTTATTTTGCTTTATTTGATACTCACTGCCGGAGTGTTGCTGATAATCTGACTAATTTTCCCAAATTCTTTTTCCGCTTCCGTTAATCAGCGGTTCAAAGTGATGTTTCCCGTTCTCAAGGTAAATATATGCTCCTTTTTTTACATCCAGAATTTTGCCATCAAGCAATATTTCTCCGTTTTTTCTTAACTCTACCGCATTTTTATATGTGCATTTTTCCGCATCACACTGCAAATCTATCCAATTTTTATTCTCAGTTCTACCTGAACAAATTTCCTTTAATTGCTTTTTTTGCTGACCGGACGGAACAATCATTTGCAAATTTTCCTGCCATATTTTCCGTGTCCATCCGTCTGTTTTTGCCAAGGGAAGTTCAATCATTTTTCCATTATTGTCACGAGCCGTAATTCCTTGCCCGCCATAAGCCACAACCATATCCGGCTCAGTATGGAAAAACATTGTAACAACTCCGATTATTATCGGCAAAATTCCCCACCGACGCCATTTTTGCTGCCAGATACAAATCCACAAACCGCCGGCAACAATCAGCACAAGCCCCCAAAAATTCAATGAGTCTACACACAACACACTGTGCGGAAGTGATGATATTTTTGCTGTGATAAAGTTTAAGACTTCAACTCCTTTTTCCAAAAGTTTAAGCGGATAAAAACCAATTCCGAATGGTAACAATACCAAACTCAGCAAAATAACCGGCATCAGAAAAAATGCTATTATCGGGCCGGATAATAAATTGGTAATTCCGGTATAGAGCGCGGTTTTATGAAAATGATATAAAGCAAAAGGAGCTGTTGCCACACTGGCAACAAAATCGCAAATCACAATACCGGCCAAATACAAAACGCACTTGCCGAAAACAGAACTTCGCGCACTGATTGCCGCAATTTTTCCGGCATACTTTTCATAAAAAGCAATTAATGCCGTTACTGCCGCAAAAGACATCTGAAAACTGACCGAAACCAAAGCATACGGTTGCAAAACCAAAACAACTAAAGCGGCAATACTCAACATCCGCATTGAAATTGCCTGCCTTTCATATATAATTCCGATAAATACCACCGCTGTCATAATAAAAGCCCGTTCGGCCGGAACTGCCCTGCCGGAAATCAGCAAATAAATAAAACTGAAAATAATTGCGGCAACGGCAGCAAATTTTTTGGTATCATACATAACGGTAAACTTGGGAAACAGCGCCGCCAAAAAACGAACAACAAAAAACACCAACAAAGAAATTGTTCCCAAATGCAATCCCGAAACGGACAAAAAGTGCGCTAATCCGGAATTGCGGTAATTATCACTTATTTTTTGCGGAATATATGTTTTTTCTCCTACCAACACGGCATTTACCACACCGGCCGCATCTGCCGGCATCATTTTATTGACATACTCCACAATATTTTGACGAACCGAATTAATTTTGCTTTTTGCCGCAAGACTGCTCTTATTTTCACAAGATATTTTAAATATTTCACTTTTAGCGTAGCCGATTGCGCTTAGTCCTTCAAAAAAATATTTCCGGTCAAGGCGATACCCGTTTTTCACCGCCGGCAATGAAGCCGGAAAAATCGTTGCCGCCATTTCCACACAATCGCCTATTTCAAACTGCTTGTTTTTTGCTATTGTCGTAATACGGAATTTGCCGTTCAGCGGTTTATCAAAATCTGCGGCCTTATCCAACAAAATACGAACTTTTCCCTTTGTGCTGAGAGAAAATTCGCTAATTTCTCCTTTTAAATATGTTGAAGTCTCGGCAATTTTTTCTACTTTTTTATTTTGATAAACAGACTGCATCTGGGCATCAATAAAACCGGCAAAGATGATTAAAATTCCGATAAAAATCCAGTGCAAATTTTCTTTGTATCGGAACAAAAAGAATAAAACGAGGAAAGCCTCAAACAATCCGAGAGTAACCCAATAATTCGGCTCGTTATCAAACCCGAAATATATGCCTATCCCGATTGCAAACAAAACCGGCACCAAAACAATCGTCCTGTTTTGTTCCGATGACAGATTTTCACTTATTGCCCGTCCGAATTTCCACAGCTGATATTTTATTTTTTCAATCATCTTTTTTTAATTACATCAATAATGGTTTTTGCCGCATTATCACTCGGAGTTTGCTCCCCCATTCCCAATATTTTCCGAACTTTGGCAAATCCCTCGTTTTGTTTGGCATAAATTCCGTTATGCTGCAAAAATTGCTCCATATAGAACACTATATTTTCCGGATTGCAATCATTCTGCAGCAATTCCGGCACAATTTCCCGCCCCAGCAGAATATTGCTCAAATTAACAAACTGAATATGGATAAAGTGACGAGCCACCCATTCGGTTAATTTCGGCACCTTATATGCAATAATATGCGGAACTCCGACAATCGCCAATTCCAGTGCCACTGTTCCCGAGGCTGCCATTGCGGCATCTGCTGCCTTAAACGCACCATGCCGTTCTTCGGCACCTTCCACTACCAACATTTGCAATCCGGATTCTTCTATTTTTTGTTTAACCGAAGCCGCCACCGTGCTGACCGTAGGGACAACAAATTGCAAATCATCATGTTTGCTCTGCAAAATTTTTGCCGTATCCAAAAAATCGGGCAACAATCGTTCAACCTCATTTTTTCTTGACCCCGGCAAAATCAGGATAATTTTTTTATTCGCCGAAACATGATGCCTTTTTTTGAAATCACTCTCCTTTTGGCTGACAATATCGCTTTCAATCACCGGATGTCCGACAAACGTTGCCTCCAGATTGTGCGGAGTAAAATATTTCGGCTCTTGCGGAAACAAAGTCAGCAGGTGGTCAATGTATTTGTGCATGGTATAGGCGCGTTTTTTCTTCCATGCCCAAACTTGCGGTGCCACATAATGAACTTGCGGGATACCGAGTTTCAATTTTCTTAATTTTTTATGGATTCGGACACAAAAACTCCAACTGTCAATAGTTACAACCACATCAGGCTGCTGTTTAATTATGTCGGCAACCGTTTCACGGATTCGGCGCAAAACTTTCGGAATACTCGGTATAACTTCGGCAAGTCCCATTACCGCCAAATCTTTGATATCAAACAAAGAATTTAAACCTTCGGCCTGCATATTATCTCCGCCGACACCGAAAAATCGTGCTTTTTTATCTTTGCGCCGCAGTGCCTCCATCAGCTTTGCTCCCAGAGCATCTCCGGACGGTTCTCCGGCAATCAGATAATACTTCATTTGCTCATCACCTCCGGAACAATTCCCTTAATAAACATTTTGTATTTATCTGCCAATTCAATCACCGCAGGTTCATCAACAATCAAAGCATTTCCGGCATGAACGGCGATTCCTTTCATTCCGGCTTGATGCAGATTTTCCACCGTGGACGTGCCGATTGTCGGCAAATCAATACGCATATCCTGCTGAACTTTGCGCAACTTAACCAAAACGCCGCCGTCGCCTTTGCGCTTATATGTGCCGCAGCGTTTAATCAGTTCATCGGTTCCTTCTATGCCTTCAACCCCTAAGACCAAACCTTGCTGCACAATTACCGACTGTCCGACATCAAGTTTTCCCAACGCCAATCCAACCTCTATGCCGCGGGCAATATCTGCTTCGGCCTGCTTATCCGGCTTATGCTTTGTGAGCAGTCCCTCTTTTACCAGCAAATCAGGCAATACTTCATGGATTCCCAAAACACGCATATTTTCGGATTCTATTTCTTTGATAAGTGCGCGCAATATTCCGTCATCACCAAGCGATTTCATACCGATTCGCGCAAAAAACGCCGCCGTGCGCAAATCCGGCACCAAATCCGCCAAGCTCGGACGGCGAATAGTGCCAATCATCACAACTTCTGCCACATTTTCATCATGAAACAGCTTAAAACCGGTTCCGGCTTGCCCGATTCGTATCCATTTATGCGGGATTGCCGGTGAAAACAATGCTTTATCGGCATTTCCTTCAACAGCCAACACAAAAAAATCTCGTTTTGTATTCAGACAATGGTCAATCAGAATTTGCGGCAATACCCCGCCGCCGGCAATAATTCCCAGCTTTTTAGGACTTTCTGTCATATTTGCTTATCCTTTATTGTTAAATTCAGTGACGATTGTAAACAATACCGCACATAAATACAATATTTTTTTATTTTTCCTATTGACAAAAGTTGGACAATATGTTATAAGTTTAGACATAAGTTTAACATTTAATTTTTTAAGTTTATGGAGAATTATGTTGAAGGCCGTAAAAAGGCATTAGAGTTTGGGAGAGCCATTCACAACAACATGTTGGAGTCAGTAGCTGCAACAAACGCGCTGGAAATAATGCGACTGGTAAAAGTCGGCTACACCCGTGAAGAAGCACAGGAGCGTCTTCGCATAGAAGCTCTGACAACAATGGAAAACAATGGCTATGGCACCAGCAAGCGTTGCTACACCAGTGCTCAGCACAGTGGTGATCTCCAGCGAAAACCAATCATGGGAGATCGCTACATGGCATGCTGATGTTGCCATCCAATCGCCACCATTCTCTACCCCGACATCCGTCGGGGTTCTTTTTTTTAAACAATATTAACAAAAATAATTTTATGTGTTATAAAGATAAACAGATTAATTTTATACAAGGAAACAGAATATGGCTTATACAAAACAAACAAATGCTGAAGCAATGAACAAAACCATGGGTAAGGTTGAACCGGTTTCACAAGAACAAGTTGCCAGAAATGCAGCAGAATATGCTAACAAGTCGCGTATTGAAAATGGTGAAAAACCTATGACTGAAATGGAAAAGCGTCAAGCAGCTAAAGCAGCGTGGGAATCAATGAACCGCAGTATTGCCGATTAAACTATTCACAACCAAAAAAACTCCGATTTTTCGGAGTTTTTTTTGATTACAAAATATCATTCTGCCTTATTTGGCTGTTTCAGATGCCTGCTCTGCAACCGTTTCGTCTTCCAACAACAAATTTTTCAGCATACGGTGTTCCACCTTATCACCTACACTGATTCCGTATTTTTTAACCTGTCCGGCATTAACTTCCAATACTGCACGCGGACGCGCCGGAGCCATAATGGATTCGGTTGAATAAGGAACGGCATTTTCTTTGATGTAATAAATTTTGGCATTTGCATCAATAAACAACATATCAAGAGCAACCGGAGTATCTTTCATCCACATGGCAACATCCACATCTGCCGGCACCAAATTTACATCAAAAATCATACCGGAATCTTCTGCCAACGAAACACGCCCCATCAACCCCTTATACAAAGTCTCTCGGGTATCGGCAACTTCAACTCCGTAACTGCGAATCAATTTTCCGTCCTGCTCGGAATATATACTCAAAACTTCCAAATTTTTAGCTTGTTCGGAACTCGTTTCCTCTTTAGAACACGCCGAAACGGCCACCAACAGCATAAATGCAAATACTTTTAATAAACGCACGGTCTTTCTCCCTGATTTATTTTTGAAAAACACGCTATAATGCTACCACAATACTAACCGATTGCAAGTTTTTTATTAATATTGTTAGCAAAGAAATTTTAATACTTGTTTGTTATTATTGTTCCGTTAAAATGCAAATTTATGGAAACGGAAACAAAAAATATGGAAAATAAATCTGTCGGTGAAAATTTATGGAATTTGATGTCTGCTGATGAAGCTGAAGTTTCACGAATTGCCGACGGATTCGGTTTGCCCGAATACTTATCGCAAATTATATGCAACCGTAAGATTCGTTATGATGAGGTAGAAAATTTCATTAACCCGAAATTGCGCAATTTAATGCCGGAGCCGTTCGTTTTGAAAGATATGGAAAAAGCTGTCAACCGAGTTGCCAAAGCAATTATTAAAAAACAAAAAATCGCCATTATCGGCGACTATGATGTTGACGGAGCCACTTCAACATCCATTCTCAAAAGATATTTCGGCGCACTCGGCGTTATTCCGGCCGTGCATATCCCAAGCCGCGAAGAGGGATACGGTCCGAGCGATTTGGCATTTGCCGAATTTCAAAAAGAAAATGCCGAACTTGTTATCACCATTGACTGCGGAACAACCGCTTTTGACGTATTAAACCGAGCTTCCGAAAACGGGTTTGACATCATTATCATAGATCACCACGAGGCAGAAAATATATTGCCTAAAGTTTATGCCGTAGTTAACCCAAAACGTGTTGATGAAGACAATCCTTACAAATATTTGGAATTTATGTCGGCAGTGGGTGTAGGCTTCATGTTTTTGGTTGCCCTGAACCGGAAACTCCGCACCAGCGGGATTTTTGCAAACGGCAACGAACCCGATTTAATGCAATTACTGGACTTGGTGGCTTTAGGAACCGTTTGCGACGTTGTTCCGTTGTTGGGATTAAACCGCGCTTATGTTAAACAAGGGCTGAAAGTGATGGCTCAGCTGAATAATGTCGGGTTAAAAAATCTGATGATGATTTCCGGCGTTACTTCTGCTCCGAGTTCGTATCATCTTGGATATGTGTTGGGCCCGCGTATTAATGCGTGCGGCCGTGTCGGTAATGCCGATTTGGAAAATATTTTACTATGCACGGAAAGCGAAAGCGAAGCAAAATCTCTGGCAGAAAAATTTAATGCTTACAATACGCAAAGAAAAGACATTGAAGATTATGTTGTTTTGCAAGCCATAGAACAGTTGGAAAAAGAGCCGCAAGAATATCCGATAGCTTTTGTTTACGGACATGATTGGCATCAGGGAGTTATCGGTATTGCCGCCGGCAAATTGCGTGAACGCTATAATGTTCCGGCATTTGTGATGTCTGTAGAAAATGATGAAGTGAAAGGCTCGGCTCGCTCGGTAGACGGGATAGACTTAGGGGCTTTAATTATGTCGGCTAAAGAACAAGGCCTGATTACCGGCGGCGGAGGACACATGATGGCGGCCGGATTTTCGTTGACGGAAGAACAAATACCGGAATTCAAAAAATTTGTCGGCGAATACGTCATATCCAAACTCGGCAAAGAAAAAATAACACCGATAATCAATATAGACTGTGCGCTGAACTTGAGTGCCGTAAACACTGATTTATGTAAAAATCTAGAAATTTTGGAGCCTTACGGCGCCGGAAATCCGGAGCCGAAAATTTTGATTAAAAATGTAATATTGAATTATCCGCAAATAATCGGCAACGGACACGTTAAGTGCAATGTGTCTTCACAAAGAGGCGGAAAAATTAAAGCAATATGTTTTAACTGCGCCGATAATCAAATAGGTTCGGCAATTCTGAATAATAAGGGAGAAATTTTTGATATTGTCGGCAAAATAAAATCCGATAACTGGATGGGGCGCGAGAACGTGCAAATTATCATTGAAGATTTGATGAGGAAATAATCATGAGTAAAAAAAGAAAACATAAAGTAAAAAATATTGCCAAGACGGAAAAACCGAGTGTTTTTAAAAGACTGAAAAACTATTTTCTGACCGGCATTATTGTGGCGGCTCCGGTAGCCATCACCGTTTATATGTCATACCGCTTGTTGGTATGGATTAACGCTTCAACCAGCAAACTTATTCCGCAACAGTGGAAAATCGGAGATTTTGTTCCTTATGCGGTTCCCGGATTAGGCTTAATTCTGTTAATAGTTGTTTTAACCTTTATCGGAATGTTTACAACCGGATTTGTCGGAAAATTTTTTGTTCGTCTGGGCGAAAAAATTATTCGCCGGATGCCGATTATTTCCAGCATTTATTCTCTGATAAAACAAATTTTTGAAACATTTTTGTCGCAAAAAAAGCGTTCATTCAGCGAGGTTGTGTTGATTGAATATCCGAGAAAAGGATTATGGACTTTAGCTTTTGTCAGCCAAGACAAAACCGGAGGAGAAATTCAAAAGAAAAATAAAACCGACACAATCAGCGTATTTGTACCGACAACCCCTAACCCGACATCAGGATTTTTGATTTTTGTTCCGCGTTCGGATGTGATTAAGTTGAACATGAGTGTTGAAGAAGGCATTAAATATGTGATATCGTGCGGCATAGTTGCTCCTGAAGAAGGAAAAAAGGAAAAATAAAATGTTAAAGAAAATATTCTTTATGCTTCTGTTATTCACGACTATCTTTTTCAATCACGCCAAAGCGGGAACGTGGAGTGAAAAATTTAATCGCGGAATAGATTTTTTGCATAATGATATTTCGCAGATGTATCAAGAACACGACTATGATATTTATGTGCCGTTCCATGCTTGGCATAATCGTTTAACTTATGATAGGGAGCATCTTAACCGTTATAACGAACACGCATGGGGTTTAGGTTTGGGAATTTCACATTTTGACAGCGATAATAATTGGTCCGGACTGTATGCCATGGGGTTTAAGGATTCTAATTCGTATCTTGAAACATATTTCGGTTATGCCCGCCAATGGAATTGGACTGCCGGCAGTGAAGATCAATGGCGTGCCGGTGTCGGTTACGCTTTGGGATTAACTCAACGTCATGAATACCATTATATCCCGCTTCCGCTCCCGTTGCCGCTTATCGGTGTCGGATACCGCGGTTTCAATTTACAAGCCGCCTACGTTCCGGGAATAAAAAATGACGGCAATGTATTGTTTATTTTCAGCCGTTTTCAATTTAAGTTATAAAGGATTAATGTTATGGAACAAAAAGAAATTCAAATCAGAAAAGTTAAAATAGGTAACAAGTTGCCGCTTGCCGTAATTGCGGGGCCTTGCCAAATAGAAAGCCGCCAGCATGCAATCTTTATTGCCGGAAAAATGGTTGAAATTACCAAAAAGCTTGGCATAAACTACATTTTCAAAGCTTCTTTTGATAAAGCAAACCGCACATCAATCAATGGTGCCAGAGGTGTCGGCTTGGAAGAAGGTATGCGCACTTTTGAAGAATTACGGAAATTGTATCCGGATTTGCCTCTTTTAACGGATATTCATGAACGGGAACAATGCCCGATTGTTGCAAACTACGTTGATGTATTGCAAATTCCGGCATTTTTGTGCCGACAAACCGATTTGGTTGTGGCTGCAGCCAAAACCGGCAAAGTTGTCAATATTAAAAAAGGTCAATTTTTAGCTCCGTGGGATGTTAAAAATATTGTGAAAAAAGTTGAAGATTCCGGCAATAACAATATTTGTATCACCGAGCGCGGAACAAGTTTCGGATATAACACGTTAGTGACAGATATGCGCGCATTTCCGCAAATGGCAAAAGACTGCGGATATCCGCTGATTTTTGATGCAACTCATTCGGTTCAGCAACCGGGAGGGCTTGGAGGCTCTACCGGCGGAAAACGCGAATTTGCTCCGGTTTTGGCTCGTGCCGCCGTAGCTGTCGGAGTTGCCGCCGTATTTATTGAAACACACGAAAATCCGGACAAAGCCTTATCAGACGGCCCAAATTCAATAGCCCTCGCCGATATGGAAAGAGTTATTGCGGAATTAATGGCTTTTGATAAAGTAAACAAAAGTATTATTCACGAGTATTAAGCCATGCAATTCAGCTCCGAAGGATATATAATCAAACTGCGCAATCACGGCGAAAAGTCGCTGATTATTACGTTGATATGCCCTCAACGCGGAAAAATCACGGCCTACGTAAACGGAGCAAAAAGTAAAAAAAATTTGGGAATTTACCAGCTCGGGAATTATATTTCTTTCAACGCTTATGCCCGCATAGAAGAAAATATGCTCACGCTTAAAGGTGTGGAATTGCTCAAGTCACACGCAGTTGACTTTATGCTGGACACAGCCAAAACCGAAGCTCTTTCGTCCGTATGCACACTCTTGGACATTTGTGTTCCCGAAAATGACAACTTGGGGAAATTATATACGGCAACCAACGACTTTTTTTCCGGCATATCACATTCAAACTGGCTGGTTTACTATTCATTTTTTGAATTTTATCTGCTGGAATATTTGGGTGTCGGGCTGGATATTTATTCTTGCGCAGTAACCGGAAAAACTACGGATTTGCAGTATATATCCCCCAAAACCGGACGTGCGGTTTGTGCCGAAATCGGCGCGCCTTACAAAGAAAAATTGTTTGCCTACCCGCATTATATTGTGGATAAAAACTATATGCCTACAACGGCAGAAGTTGCCGATTTATTAAAGCTTACAGGCAGTTTTTTGAGCAAAAATTTTTTGAATAATCATAACTTGCAATTACCGCAAAAGCGTGCTAATTTGCTGCAAATCAATACATTATACCGCAAGGTATCTTAATAAAAAAACAGGTATCAAATGGCTGAAGAAAACGCAAAAATAAAAGATGTGCAATTAGGAGAAGAGTTAAGTAAACGATATTTGTCGTATGCCATGTCAACAATCGTTTCCCGCTCATTACCGGATGTCAGAGACGGTTTAAAACCGGTGCATCGTCGTTTGCTTTATGCCATGCGTCAACTGCACTTGGATCCGAAAAACGGCTTCAAAAAATGCGCCCGCGTTGTCGGTGATGTTATCGGTAAATACCATCCGCACGGCGATTCTGCCGTTTATGGAGCAATGGTGCGTCTGGCGCAAGATTTTTCAGTGCGCTATCCGTTGGTTGACGGACAGGGAAATTTCGGAAACATAGACGGTGACGGCGCTGCCGCCATGCGTTATACCGAAGCAAGATTAACCGAATTTGCCATGAGCCTGATGGAAGGATTGAATGATGACGCTGTTGATTTTGCCGACACTTATGACGGAGAAGACAGCGAACCGGTAGTAATGCCGGCAATGGTTCCCAATTTGCTTTGCAACGGTTCAATGGGAATTGCCGTCGGTATGGCAACAAACATTCCTCCGCACAATTTGAGCGAAATCAGTGATGCCCTGCTTTATTTGATTGAAAATCCCGATTGCGACAACGAACCTCTGGTGCGCAAAATAAAAGGTCCGGATTTTCCTACCGGAGGTGTGATTGTTGACGACTTTAATACCATATTAAATAACTACACTCAAGGCAAAGGAAGTTTTCGTGTTCGTGCCAAGTGGATAACGGAAGATTTGGGACACGGACAGTATCAAATTGTGGTAACCGAAATTCCGTATCAGGTTATTAAATCAAAGCTGATTGAAAAAATAGCCGAACTTTTGCTCAATAAAAAATTACCTTTCTTAAATGATATCAGAGATGAATCCGCCCAAGATGTCCGTATTGTTTTGGAGCCGAAAAACCGCACGGTTGATGCTGCCATGCTGATGGAACAGCTATACCGTCAAACCGATATGGAAACAAGGTTCAACATGAACATGAATGTTTTGGATTTGGACGGAGTTCCCCGCGTTATGAGCATAAAAGAGGTTCTGCACGACTATCTTGTTCACCGCAACTCCGTATTGTTGCGCAAAACAAATTATCGCTTGGCAAAGATTTCCGCTCGCTTGGAAATTTTGGAGGGCTATTTAGCAGCCTACCTCAATTTAGATGAAATAATCAGAATCATCAGAGAAGAAGATGAACCTAAGTCTGCTTTAATGCAACGCTTCAACTTAACCGAGAATCAGGCAGAAGCCATTTTAAATATGAAACTCCGAAATTTGCGCCGTTTGGATGAAGCCGAAATCAAAAACGAACATGATGAGTTGCTGGCAGAAAAAGCCGAATTGGAAGTTTTGGTTAATGACGAACAAAAGCGCTGGTTGGCAATTTCAAATGAAATAAAGGCCACAAAAGAAAAATTCGGCAAAAAAACAGCCTTGGGGAAAAGACGCACTGAATTTGCCGAAGCTCCGACAGATATTGAAGTTCCGATGGAAGCAATGATAGAAAAGGAACCGATAACCGTTATTCTTTCGGAAAAAGGCTGGATACGCTGCTTAAAAGGATATGCCGACTTAAATGACGAATTCAAATTTAAGGATGACGATCGTTTGTTGTTCGCAATTCATGCACAAACTACCGACAAAATCGTTTTGTTAGACAACAAAGGCAAATTTTTCAGTATCAGTGCCAGCGAAATACCGAGCGGACGCGGTTTCGGTCAACCTTTGCGCCTGATGATTGATTTGGCCAACAATGATCAAATTGCTTCAATGTTTGTATACAACAAAGAACTGCAATATCTGATTGCCTCCGACAAGGGATACGGATTTATCGTTGATGAAAATCACATTTTGGCACAAACTCGTAACGGACGCAAAATTATGAACGTGGCCGAAAATGAAAATGTTGTATTTTGTTTACCGATGACCGGCGATTATGTTGCCATTGTCGGAGAAAACCGTAAGTTGCTTGTGTTTAAGGCCGAAGAAATCCCAACCATGGCACGCGGACACGGAGTCTTGTTGCAAAAATACAAAGACGGCAATATTTCCGATATTCAAATTTTCAAAGGCGAAGAAGGCTTTTCATACAGTCGTTCCGGCGGTATCGGCAACGAAAAAGAATTGATAACATGGCTCGGACACCGTGCGCAAATCGGCAAACTTGTTCCGTTCGGTTTTCCGAAAAACAATAAATTCTTTAAGTAATTTCCGGATTATGCTTTACAAAACAAATACTCCGTGATAACCTTGTTGCGGATGGATAAATTTTATTTCATCCGAAGAACCGAGAGGTTCGGGGCTGTGACAGGCTCTTTGTTCAGCGATACCAAAACGGTATCCCTTCAGGGTGCTTTTTTGGTTTTAAATCCCCGTATTCGGACGGGGAGATTACGGCGTATGTTCAAGCATTGTTATGCTAAAGGCCGTAATAGTCATTATGCTGAACATGATTTGTCAACTCCCCGACCACCCTAACCGGTGGCTTTTTTATTTACTAAAGTGGAGAAAAATTATGAGAAAAATGTTAGTGTTCGGGATAGTATTGTTGTTTTCATATTCTACCGATATCGCTCGGGCCGATATTGCAGACAGCGGAACATGCAATTCGGCCGGAACGTGTTTATGGAGTGTGGATTCACAAGGAAAACTCAGTATCAGCGGAAGCGGAAATATAGATAAGTATGTTACCGTTAATAATAATATTTGGACGGAAAACCAACCATGGAAAGACTATAAAAACAAAATCACTTCCGTGGATATACAGGGAGTTAACAACGTAAGTTATGCACTTTTCCGAGACTACAAAAAAATCAGAGACATCAATATAGGAAGTTCTGTCACCACAATACAAGACAGAGCCTTTGATACCGATTCTTTTGTATCCGTCTATATTCCCGAAACGGTTACTTACGTAGGGCAAGATGCTTTTCGGACACACGGAGCAACAAAAGAAATTATTATTTCTGACCAAAGTAACATCCAAGATTGGCACATTGATGCTTTTAACGACAGAAGCAATAAAATTGAGATTTTCCGTTGTTTGGGAGATGTTACGATTTGCCGAGATAAAATAAAAAGATTCGTCAGCACCGCTGCCGGCGGAACATGTGACCCAAATATGTATGAACGTGTGTGTATGCCGGATGTTAAAGTTGAAAAAGCGACAGATATTCAATGCAATTCTTCCGTAAGTCACTTTTGGAACGGAGCCGATTGTGTCCGCGAACCGGATGTAAGCAAGCGCAAATGTTGTGATACCTGCAGAAATTCCGGCGGTTGGTGCAACCGTATTCGCTATACCATACCGGAAGCAGATGAAGCCACAAGCAACGATAACGAAAACACGATTGAGTGGATTTTTGAATAATTAAGCCGCTTATGGCCCAAAAATTATCTTTAATTAAAAAATATCTTGCAAATTAAGCGATTTGCGTTTATACCACTGTTCAGAATAATTGAATTGAGGTTTTTATGAGTAAAGAAGAATTGTTGGAATTAAGCGGCGAAGTAATTGAAAAATTGCCAAACGCCATGTTTCGCGTTCGTTTAGAAAACGGCGTTGAAATTTTGGCACATACTGCCGGCAAAATGCGTAAATTTCGCATTCGTGTGATGGTTGGTGATACGGTTGATATTGAAATGACACCTTATGACTTAACCAAAGGACGAATCACCTTCCGCCATAAAGATTAAAAAACAAAACTATTGCATAAGACTTATAAAAAGCTTGATTTTTTATGCAAATTGATTAGATTACTTTCTTACTGATGTTAATTTTAGAGGAGATTTAATATGCCTTCAGTTGTTAATGATTCTTGCATTAAATGCGGAACTTGCGCCAGCGTTTGTCCGGTTAGTGCTTTCCACGTATGCGACACCCAAATGGTTGTTGATCCGGATACTTGTATTGATTGCGGTGTTTGCATTTCCGAATGCCCGCAAGGTGCTATTTGCAATGATGCGGAAGCTGATGAAAAATGGGTTAAATTCAACGCTGAACAAGCAAAAGTTTGCCCGAATGCAAATGATTAATCACTTTGGTTGAATTTGTTGAAAACTCAGGATATAATCGTCCTGAGTTTTTTATTTTGAGGAATTGAGGGATGCCGAAAAATTACACTGAAGATTACCTTTTAAACAAAAAAATCATTATTTTTCAACCGATTGACGGATATCGGGCTTCAAGTGATGCCGTGATGCTTGCCGCTATGGTCTGCAACAACACACAAAATGCCAAAATACTTGATGTCGGCTCCGGAACCGGCGCAATTTCCCTTTGCTTAGCCTCTCGTTTGCAAAATAACAATGTTTTTATTACCGGTGTTGAGTTGCAAACCGAACTATGTAAATTGGCAAATATGAGCGCACTGCAAAATAATTTTTCCGGCCTCAACTACATTAACGCCGACATCACAGACAAACAAACATCTAAAATTCTGCATCCCTGCAGTTACGATATTGTTATATCCAACCCTCCGTATAGCGACCACGATATGCCGTCACCGAACAAAAGCAAAGCAGCCGCTCACAATATGAATGAATTTTCTCTCACGCAATGGCTGCAGTTCTGCTTAAAAATGACCAAGCCTTTCGGCAGAATATTTATGGTTAACCGCACAGAAGCCTTGCCCGAAATTTGCACCTTTTTCCACGGAAAAGCCGGAAATATGGAAGTTTTGCCCATATACACAAAACAAAATGAATCGGCAAAGCGAATTATTATATCCGTGCAAAAAGATTCTAAATCACCTTGCAAAATACTTCCCCCGTTTTTTGTTCACGACGGAGATAAATATACCGAAAAGGCCGAAAAAATATTGAGAATGGGAGATGATTTTTCATCTGTTTTATAGTTTGTGTTGAGTTTTGATTTTTTTTGATATAGACTGAAAAAAAATGTTTCCACAAGGAGGAATTTTTTTATGAAAAAAGGATTATTTATCGTCTTTATGTGCTTATGTTTTTCTTTTAACTCTCTGGCGTCTATGCCTTTTTATGACGACGACGAAGAATTTGAGCAGTGCAAAAAAATAACTGATGACCGTGACAGGTGCATCAGGGAAGAAACAAAACGCGTATTAAATGACGTTAAGACGATATATAAGCAGATTTTAAACAATCCTAATCTTAACGCTTCTCCGGAAATATCCGCCGATAAAGTAGCTTTTATGAGCGATATGTATTCCATGTGGACTGCATTTCGCAATCGTTTGTGTTCATTAACTAACGTAGCCACGCGCTATACCGGATCTTGGCAAGATGAAGAACTTTCATGCAATTTGTATTATGCCATGCATCACCGCGACTACCTTGGGAAAGTAGCTAAAATGCTCAATAGTAATCCTAATGATGAAAACGGCAATCAAAAAGATTTAGACTACATCATTATAGACAATCATGATGACGAATACACCGCCTGCATGAAAAAAGAAAAACCGGATGAAAACAAGTGCATTGACGAAGAATTAAAACGCTCAATGAAAGATATTAAAGACTTATATAACTCTTTTTATACTTCAGAATTCACGCAAAAATGGAACAACGGACCTGATTTGGCAAACGGTAACTATCGTGATATGTTTGACAGTTGGATTGCCTACCGAAACCGTATGTGCACTTTAACACTGTTTGCCTATAAAAAAGGCTGGGGTGCAAACAAAACCACAAAGTCAAAATGCTTGCAGCTGTATAACATGGAAAAGCTGGAAACATTGTCAAATTTATATGTAAATTCGTTGTCGGTATTAGACCCTGAAGACTTTGACGGTTCAAACGAAGACGGCGGAGAAGCAATCGGCCGAAAAATTACACCTTTGCAGAAAAAGCCGCAAAATGACGAAGCTCTGGTCAAAGATAACACAAAATCAACACCTCCGGCAGCTGATTCGGCGGCTAAAAATACCGAAGCTGCTCAGCAAAACAACAAAGTGCTTCCGTCTTGGGCAAAAAAATAAAATATACATACCCGAATGTATAAAAAAATACTTGCACTGTTTTTATTTTGCTTTATACATACTCTTTGGTATAAATATTTGTGGAAAAAAATATGCGCAGAACTAAAGAAGATGCAGAAATAACAAAAGAAAATATTTTGATTTCTGCGATGAATTTGTTTTTTGAAAAAGGGTATTCAAAAACAACTTTTGATGAAATTGCCAAGCGGATAAACCTGACCAAAGGAGCCGTTTATTGGTATTTCCGCAACAAACCGGATATTGTTGCCGCTCTCATCAATCGCTATGTGCGCGAATTTTTGGAAAAACAGGCGCAAACATTGCCTTCGGATGAAAATTTGACCTTTGACGACCTTACGGCATTTGTATTGCGCAACAGCAAACTGATTCAAAAAGACGAAAAGGTATATAAATTTGTGTTTTTTGTAAGTTGCCAGATGGAATGGAGCGAAGCCATTTTAACCAAAATAAGCCCGTTAATTGAAGAAACAAAAAAATATTCACGTAATCTTTACTATCATTGTTTAGAAGTATTGCAAAAAAAAGGCGAAATCCGCAAAGACGTTGACATCAAATTAATTAATGAAATTTTGATAACAATGTATGGCGGCGCACTGGAGGCTTTTTTAACCAAGCGCGCTGATGTGGATTTTGATACGGTAATAAAAAAAGGCTTTAGTTTAATTTATGACGGAATAAAAGAGAAAGGTAAAACAGATGAAAATTAGTTATCCCGATTTGAAAACGATAAGTATAAAAATTGCCATTGTTTTGGTGTGCATGTCCGCCGGATGGTATTTAAAAGGCAGATTCTCACCAAGCGGGTCAGGTTTTCCGATGGGGGGAGAAGTGTATGTTTTGGCGCAAAAAACAGCCATAAATGATATTACGCAAACCAATAACAAAATTTCGTATGTTGAGGCAATAAATGATGTCAGCCTTTTGCCTAAAGTAACCGGAACGGTTGAAAAAGTTTTGTTTAAAGAAGGAAGTTTGGTAAATGCCGGAGATGTTCTGTTTGAAATTGAATCGGACAAATATCAGGCAGCCTATGATTTGGCAAAAGCTCAACTTGACAGCGCAAATGCCAACCTTGTTAAAGCTGAACGAGATTACAACCGTCAACAGAAATTGAGCGACCAGAAATTTGCCTCCAAAGCAACTTTTGATATGGCTGAAAGTGCTTATTTGCAAGCCAAAGCTGCTGTTGAAGAAGCAAAAGCCGGACTAGATGTTGCCACCCTTGATTTGGATTATACAAAAGTTAAAGCTCCGATTACGGGAAAAATCGGCAAAGCCTTGGTTACAGTAGGCAACTATGTAGTGGCTTCAAGCCAACCTCTGGCCAAAATTGTGCAGGTTAATCCGATGAGAATTTCTTTTTCACTGACTGATAAAGAAGCGGTTGAAGTTGCCGAAGCAAATTACAGTCCGGAAAACTTAACTGCGCGCATAACACTTCCGACATCAAAAACACTGGATGAAGAAATTGTCAATATTTTCATTGATAACAAAGTAAATCCCGCCACTGCAACCGTTTCGGTTTATGTTGATGTAGACAATGAAACCGGATTGCTTGTTCCGGGCAATTATGTGCAGACGGCAATCATCACCGGTAAAACCAAAAAGGCCGTAACTATTGCTCAAACGGCAATTAATTATGACGGACAAGGTGCTTTTGTATACGTAGTTAAAGTTAATAAAGAAAAAAGCACCGCTACCGAAATTCACGGAACGGCGGAACAGCGCAGAGTTGAACTCGGTAATGTTGTTAACGAAACCCAACAGGCTGTGCTTTCCGGCTTAAGCGAAAATGAAATTGTTATAGTTCAGGGTAACGTAAAAATCCAAAACAATTCTCCGGTTAAAGTAGACATAATTAAATAAAATAAAGCAAAGGACAAAAAAATGTTTTCAAAGTTTTTTATTGACAGACCTCGTTTTGCGGTAGTGATTGCCATTGTTATGGCGCTTGCCGGCGTAGTTTCGGTTATCAGTATGCCTATCGGAATGTATCCGGAAATTGCTCCGCCGGAAATCATGGTTCAGACTCAATATCCGGGTGCCAGTGCGGAAACAGTTGCCAACAATGTCGGTATTCCGCTTGAAAAAGCCATCAACGGTATTGAAAACATGCTTTATATGTCCTCTTCATCTTATAATTCAGGTGCATATCAGCTTTCGGTGGTTTTTGAAACCGGAACCGATCCGGATTTGGACCAAGTAAAAGTGCAAAACCGTATTCAGCAAGTTGTGGCAACTTTGCCGAAAGAGGTGCAGGATATCGGTGTAACCGTGCGTCGCCGTTCATCTGATATTTTGGCATTTATGCAGGTTACCTCTCCAAACGGAACTTATGACAGCAATTTTTTGAACAACTATGTTGAAAACAACATCAAAGTTTCTTTAGGTCGTGCTTACGGTGTCGGCGAAGTAAATGTTTTGGGTGCGGCCACATCAATGCGCGTATGGATTGATGCCGATAAGGTTACAGCCTTAAATATCCCGATTTCTACAATAAAAGCAGCTATTCAAAGTCAAAACGTGCAACCTTCGCTCGGTTCGGTGGGTTCGGCTCCGGGAGACGGAAATCAGGTTTTGGTATATTCTTTGGAAACTCAAGGCCGCTTGAACGATCCGAAAGATTTTGAAAACATTATTGTGCGCACGGCCGAAGAAGGCGGGTTGGTTCGCCTTAAAGATATTGCCCGCGTTGAACTCGGTTCGGAAAGCTATTTATTCAATTCTACGGTTGACGGCAGACCGTCTGTAGCAATGATTATCAACAAATCATCCGGAGCTAATGCCGTTAATGCCATGAAGGCAGTGCGTGCCGAATTACAAAAACTTGAGCGTTTTTATCCGGAAGATTTTGAGGTAAAAATTTTCGTTGATACTACCGATTTTATTTTAGCCTCAATAGAAGAAGTTTTTTTCACACTCTTTTTGACATTTATTTTGGTTGTTATTGTGTGCTATGTCTTTTTGCAGGACTGGCGTGCAACCTTGGTGCCGTCCATTGCTATTCCGGTATCTATTTTAGCAACCTTTGCCGTGATGAAAGCTCTGGGTTTCAACTTAAACATCTTAACCCTGTTCGGATTGGTATTAGCCATCGGTTTGGTGGTTGATGATGCTATTGTGGTGGTTGAGCGCACATTATTCTTGATGCAAAGCGAAAACTTAAATTCAAAGCAGGCGGCAACCAAAGCGATGGAACAGGTTTCTTCGGCGGTTGTCGCAACAACTCTGGTGTTGTTGGCAATTTTTGTGCCGATTGCTTTTATGGGCGGAATTACCGGTAAAATTTATCAGCAATTTGCGATTGCCATTTCGTTTGCCGTAACATTTTCTTCCATCAACGCATTAACACTTTCTCCGGCACTTTCAGCAACGTTTTTACGTCCGTTTCAGCCGAGCGATAAAGGATTTTTGGGTGCCTTTAACCGCTTTATCAAAGGTGCTACCAACAAATATTTGGTTGCTGTCGGATATTTGGGACGCAAAATAGCGGTAATTGTCTTTATTTTAGGCGCACTGTTGCTTGCCAATGCTTTCTTCTTAAAATTTACGGCCACTTCATTTTTACCGGATGAGGATCAGGGTGTGATAATGATTAACGTTCAACTGCCGGAAGGTGCTTCAAACGTGCGAACCAAAGCAGTAAACAAAAAGATTCTGGAAGCAACCAAAGATCACCCTGCAGTTAAGTCGGTTATGAACTTGGACGGTTTCAGTATTATGGCCGGACAAGGTGAAAATGTCGGTTTCGGCGTTTTAGCTCTCAAAAATTGGAAAGAGCGTAAAGACCCGAAACTTTATTCTACCACCGTGAAAAACGAACTTTCGGCAATTACCGATACATTTTCCGAAGCCAAAATCACGATGTTTGAATTGCCGGCACTTCCCGGACTTGGCGCAACCAATGCCATGGATATGAAAATCCAATCGGTAGAAAACACAGATCCGCGAGAATTGGAAAAAGTTATTAATGCTTTTACGATGCAAGCCTTCGGATTGCCGCAAATTATGTTGGCCTACTCAACTTATAATGCCAAAACTCCGCACGCCTACATTGAAATTGACCGTGAAAAGGCGGAAAGTTTGGGTGTGGCCGTAGGCTCAATTTATTCGGCTTTGCAAACATACGTCGGTTCAAGCTATATCAGTGACATTAATATCGGCACACAGGTTAACAAAGTTAAAATTCAGGCAGATTGGAAATATCGCCGTGATTTAGATAGCTTAAACAATATTTATGTTTCAAGCTCTAAAGGAGCCATGGTTCCTTTAGGCAGTCTGATAAAAATCAGCACTGTGCTTTTACCGCGCGGTATTGAACGCTACAATCAGTATCCGAGCGCAACCGTTAATGCTTTGGCCGCTCCGGGATTCAGTTCAGGCGAAGCCATGCAGGCATTGGAAGATTTGGCGATTAAAACCTTGCCGAAAGGCTATACTTATGCTTGGTCCGGTTCAAGCTTGCAAGAAAAAAATAACCAAGGACAAATTTTCTACATTATTGCCTTTGCTATTTTATTCGCATATTTATTCATGGTAGCACAATACGAAAGCTGGATGATTCCTCTTTCGGTTATGCTTTCGGTTACCGCGGCAATGCTTGGAGCTTTAATCGGCTTGTTTATAACCAAAATGTCATTAAGTATTTATGCTCAATTAGGCTTGGTATTGCTGGTAGGACTTGCCGCCAAAAATGCCATTTTGATTGTAGAATTTGCTCGTGATGCCCATACGCAAGGTCACTCAATCATGCAGGCGGCACTGTATGGAACACGCGAACGTTTCCGTGCTGTTTTAATGACTGCCTTTACCTTTATTTTAGGCGTGGCACCATTGGTATGGGCAACCGGTGCTTCGGCAGGAAGCCGTGTTGCCGTTGGTGTTCCGGTATTCACAGGCATGATTATAGGAACTTTTTCCGGTTTGGTTTTGATTCCTTTGATGTATATTTTAATCCAAACCATAACCGACTATAAATTTAAGGATAAAAATGCACAATCCGCGAATAATCAGCGCTGAAATTGTTAAAACAATTTTAGAAGAAAAGGTATTTTTCAGTGCCATGAAAGCACAAATACCGGAAGAACACCGGGCATTTGTTAATGCCCTCGTGTTAAGTTCTTTGCGTAATCTTGTTGCCTTAAAAAAAATTATGGCAAAGTATGTTCGCAAAAAAATTCCGCATAAACATATTTGCGCCGAATATTTGTTGCTGTTGGCAATTAACGAGATTTTATGTATGAACACAGCTCCTTATGCCGTTATTAATGAAACGGTTAAGAATATTCGCCTAAAAACAGACAGTTTTCTGGCCGGCATGGCAAACGCCGTATTGCGAAAAATTTCGGCAAATGCAGAAGCGGAAAAAACATTTTTACAAAAAACATCCAAATTGCCTGATGATTTTTTATTGCTCTTGACAGAAAGTGCTTATTCCGCAGCAGAAATTCAGGCTCTTTCCGATACACTCACCGATATTCCCCCGACAGATTTAAGCATCAAAGGTATTCCGTCGGAATGGAGCAAAAAATTGCACGGTGAAATAATGCCGAATGGGAGCATACGCCTTCAATTTCCGGAAAAAATTGAAACACTTGAAGGATATTTGCCGGGAGAATGGTGGATACAAGACGTATCCGCAAGTTTAGCCGTGCAAACTCTCGGAGAGATAAAAAACAAATCGGTTGTTGATTTATGTGCCGCACCGGGAGGAAAAACCGCACAACTCTTAGCTGCCGGAGCTGACGTTACCGCGCTTGATATTTCCGAAAACCGACTGAATACTCTTGAAGAAAATATGAAACGTCTCGGATTTAACGATAACGTAAACATTATCAATGCTGATGCACAAAATTTTTTGCGGCACAACACCAAAGAATTTGACGTCGTTTTACTTGATGCACCATGCTCGGCTACCGGAACTTTGCGCCGCCATCCCGAAATTATTCATATCAAAAGTCAAGCCGACGTGAAGGCACAATCTCTGTTGCAAAAAGAACTGCTGCATTCTGCAGCCGAAGCGGTCAAAAAAGGCGGATTTTTATTATATTGCGTTTGCTCACTTTCACGATTTGAGGGCGAATGGCAAATCCAAACTTTTTTGGAAAATCATTCCGAATATAAAATCGTGCCGATATCCGCAAAAACAATATCTCAATACGGCAGTTGGGAAAATAATCCGATTATGGAAAACGGCACTGTCAGAACTATGCCTTTTTACGAAAAAAAACGCGGCGGGATGGATGGATTTTTTATTTCACTGATGCAAAGAATATATTAACTTATTATATTCTATAATTACTCAACTTTAAAACGAAAGGATTCGGTCATGGAATTGCTTTATATTTCTTTATTTATGCTGTTGGGCTTTTTCGGGATGTTTTTTCTTTATGCTCCCATAGCCGATAAATATACCAGAACATTGGAAATAAAACCGTATCACGCCGCTTCTTTTTCAATTTTTTTCATTTATGCCATTGGGGCAATCGGCGGATACTTCATTGTTCCGCAAAATGATTTTATCAATGATATCGGCATACAAAATGTTGTTGTGCCGCTTTTTCTGGCTTGCACGGTTTATTTTGCGCAAACAACCTTAAACACCTTGCCGGCAAATATTATCACAACACTATGTGTTGCCGGTTGCGTGGTGTTGCATCCGCTTACTCCGGAATCCGTTCCGTTTAATACCAATATTTGGTTGTTTAAGATTGCGCTGACTATCTTCTTTTCTGTATTCTGTTGCTACTATCATGCAATAAATGCTGTTGTGCATACTACCGTAATTCCGTCAATAGCCATGATGATTGGTTTATCCATATTGGGTGTTTTGGGAGCTGCTCCGGTTTATTTGGCTATTTGTGCAGCCTTACTGATAGGAATATTGTCTTCTTATTTAATCACCAACGCTAACGAAGTTAAGATAGGCTTAAGCCGTGCTGATTGCTCTGTTATTGCTTTTTTGATTTCCAATCTGTTTATTTTAGACAGCGGAGAAATAAGTTTTCCTTCTTGCGTAGTATTTACCGTTATTTTTTGGACCGAGTTACTGCGTGCGGCATGGAAAAGAGTATTTATCACCAAAAGCGGTTTATTGGAAGAAAATTCCCATTACTACAAGGCGGCAAATAATGTTCCGTTACCGATTCTTTCAAAAAACATTGCCAAGGTGTGCGGTGTTTGCCTGTTCTTGGGATGGTTTCAACTGTTTTCAATTAACCAATACTCCCTGATTATAGTTTCTTTCCTGATTATTTTTTGGCTCAACGGCTCGGTTGACAATATATATTCAACGGGAAAACAATCTATTCACGACATAAATAAGGAATTTTTTAACAACATTAAGCAAAGCATAAACGAAGCAAAAGATAACATTAACAAAATAACCGAAAAAAAGGATAAATAAACTGATGGATTTTCTGCAAAATTTCAAAAATTCGCATAACAAGCAGGATTTAGGCGGTCTGTTCAGAGTTACGGTGGTTGACTTTGAAGACAGCAGCGGCTTAAATTGCGGAAAAAAATTTGCCGATTTATTGCAAAAAAATGATATTTTTGAAGTTTTGTTCTTAAATGAAAAATTTTCTAAAACATTTTTGAATATGCAGGGACGTAATTTCTTTGACTTTATAGACAAGGGAAACCGTATACTGGAAAAATGTCGCTCGGATATAATCATCTGGGGATATGAAGAAGACGGCAAGATTCGTCTTAATTTTCAAACATCTTCACAATACAAAATTCCCAATCCCGATGTTTTTTCTTTGCTTAACAGTTTATTCATTCCTTTAAGTTATTTCGGTTCTCAGAGTGAAATTCCTCCGTCGTTGCAAATGCTGATTAAGGGATGTATTTTATCATCCATTACTCCGATAACCAACTCGCAAAAAAAACACAGAAATGAATTGCTGAAAGAAATTGTTTCCTTTTTGGCTAAAGATGATTCCCCTAAAAGCCTGTCTAAAGAATTTATTCCCTATATAATGAATATGCTCGGAAAAGTATATTTGTCCTGTGTATCCGAGAAAATCACCGCTGACGACATCAAAATAATACATCAACTGTTTAATGATGCCCTGAAAAACAAGCAATATATGCGCTTACCTATTTATTACGGCTGCATATATTCAAATATCGGCTTGTTATTTGAAAAAGCACTCGGCTGCGACACCGCAAATATAGAAAGTTGCTTAAAAATTGCCATTCATAATTATAATCAGGCACAAAAATTAATTACAAAAAACTATCCTTACGACTATTCTCTGATTTCATATCACTTAGCGTTGCTGTATTTTGAATATTGGAAACATACATCAGATTTGCAAGCTCTGCGTGATGCAACATCACAACTGCGCGAAGCCGAAAAAATTTATTCATTGGCTCAATTTCCGCAATCATGGTTTCATATTGAGGGGCTTCTCGGATACTACCTTACTTTGCTGGGCACAAATATTTCCAGCAACGAAATAATGCTGATGGCAATCAATGCCTATAAAAACCAGCAAAAATCTTTTGTTTTAAATAAATATCCGCTGGAATGGGCGCAAATACAGGAAAAAATAGGCGAAATTTTTTATGTTCTCGGCAAAAAAAATAATGATGAGACGTTTATGAGCGAAGCAAAAAATTACTTTTCATCGGCAAAAAATATTTATATGGAGCTAAAAAACAAAAATCTCCAAGCCAAAGCTCAAAAAATGCTTGATAAAATAGAAAACTACTTAGAATAAAATCAGCGGCGCTCAAACAATTTTTCTATGTCCTCAATCCTGATTTTCACATACGTCGGACGGCCGTGATTGCATTGTCCGGAGTGTTCGGTTCGTTCCATTTCACGCAGCAGATAATTCATTTCTTCCACATTCAAAGAACGTCCGGCTCGCACCGAACCGTGACATGCTATTGTAGCGCATATATGGTGTATTTTGTCATTCAGAGAATATTGCCCTCCCCATTCGGCAATTTCTTGCGCCAAATCCGTTACCAACTTTTTGACATCCGTTTCACCCAAAAGTGCCGGCGTTTCTCTCACCAATACTGCCGTAGAACCAAACTCTTCAACCGCTAATCCAAGCTTTATAAGCTCTTCGGCATTATCCAAAATTGCCGTTTTTTCCGTTAAAGTCAAATCAACAACCTCCGGAATTAAAAGCATTTGAGCCGGCATTCTTTCATTTTTACTCATAGCTGCTTTCATTTTTTCCATGGTAATGCGCTCATGGGCAGCATGTTGGTCCACAATAACAATGCTATCCGGTGTTTGCGAAATAATATATGTATTGTTAAACTGCGCCTTTGCCAATCCCAAATACCCGACTTCGTCAACGGTTTTTTCTGAAGGTTCTTCAGCCGCTTTTACGGAATAATCATCTTTCAATTCCGGCATTATGCGTTGCATATCCGAAGAAGAATAAGTTTTTTTATATATCGGAGAAATCCTGAAATCTCGTGTCGGCTCATTGATTTCTTCATTTTTCATTTTTATGGTTTCCGTTTCGCCTATCTGCAACTGCCAGTGAGGCAAGCTGTCTTCCAACAAATGTTCCAATCCGCCGTTTTCCACACTTTTTCGGCTTCCGGCATTAAGCGCAGAACGAATGGCTCCGACAATCATACTGCGGATTGCTCCGTTATCATAAAAACGAACTTCTGCCTTTGTCGGATGAACATTAACATCAACATATCGCGGATTTACATTAATGAATATCGCACAAACCGGATAACGACCGGAAGTTATAACATCCTGATAGGCTCCTTTTATGGCACCCAAAATCAATTTATCGCGCACCGGACGATTGTTCACAAACAAAAATTCCGATAAAGAATTTGCTTTGTTATAAGTCGGCACCCCAACATAACCGCTGATGCTGCAAAATTCATTTTCGGCAATTATCGGTAAATTGTTCGCGGCAAAATCCTTACCCAACACATCAATAACGCGCTGTATGCGCATATCAAGCAATTCCCCCTGCCCCGCATTCAGTGCTGTTTTTTTCTTTCCGTCGGCATACATATAAAACGAAACTTCCGGATTAGCCAAAGCAATTCTGCTCAGCATATCGGCACATTGCGCCGTTTCCGCTGCTTCGCTTTTCATAAATTTTAATCTCGCCGGTGTGGTATAAAACAAGTCGCGAACCTCAACTCTCGTCCCGAATGTTCCGGAAGCCGGTTCAACATCTCCTTTTTCACCGCCGTTTACCTGAATCTGCCACGCATTTTCACTTTCCGGTTTGCGGGAAACAATCGTCAATTTGGCAACTGAAGCGATAGATGGCAAGGCCTCACCGCGAAAGCCGAGAAAATTAATTTCAAACAAATCGTCTTCCGGCAATTTAGAAGTTGCATGGCGTTCCACCGCAAGCGGCAATTCATCTTTATCAATACCTTTGCCGTTGTCGGTAACACTCAACAAATTTTTTCCGCCGCCGGTTATATTTACCTCTATTTTGGTAGCACCGGCATCCAACGCATTTTCTACCAGCTCCTTAAGCACCGAAGCCGGTCGTTCAATAACTTCACCGGCGGCAATTTGGTTAACTAAATTTGAAGGCAGGACGCGTATCGGCATTTATTTTATCCTTATTTTCTGATTTTGTTAATGTGGTTAATCAGCAATTTTGTTGAACAATCATGTTCGGCAACGGCTGCTCGTCCTTCCAATTCCGGCAATATATTCAGAGCCAGTTTTTTACCCAACTCAACCCCGAATTGGTCAAATGAATTAATATTCCAAATAACCCCCTGAACATAAACCTTATGTTCATACATTGCCACCAGCATACCTAATGTGTAAGGGTCAATTTTGCGCAATATAATGGTGTTGGACGGACGATTACCGCTGAAGCTCTTATAATATTTCAATTTTTCAATTTCCTCATCCGATTTTCCGGATTTTTTAAGTTCCTCGGCACTTTCTTCTACCGTTTTACCTTTCATCAACGCTTCGCTTTGTGCTAAAATATTTGCCATCAAAATAAGGTGATGATTTCCTATTTCGTTATGTGAAATTGCCGGAATCACAAAGTCTGCCGGCACAAACTCCGTGCCCTGATGCAAAAGTTGGAAAAACGAATGTTGAACATCAGTTCCCGCACCGCCGAACAAAACCGGCCCCGTTGCACAATTTACTTTTTTATTATCTAAAGTTATGGATTTTCCGTTGCTTTCCATATCAAGTTGCTGCAAATAATTAGGCAAATACTTCAAATACTGATCATAAGGAATAACGCAGTAACGGTGAACGTTGTAAAAGTTGTTATACCACAATCCGATAAGGGCCAATATCACAGGTATATTATGCTCAAAATCGGTATAGCGAAAATGTCTGTCCATAGCGTTTGCACCGGCAAGCATTTTTTCAAAATTATCAAAACCGATGGCTATGCAGATAATCATACCAATGGCAGACCACATTGAATATCTGCCGCCGACAAAATCCCAAAATTCAAACATATTATCCGGATTTATGCCAAACTTTTCAACCTCCTCCTTGTTGGTGGAAAGGGCAATAAAATGTTTTGCTACCGCATGTTCGCCCAACGCATCAACCAACCATTTACGGCAGGTTTTTGCATTTGTCAAAGTTTCTATGGTTGTAAATGTTTTGGAGGCAACAATAAACAATGTTTCTTCCGGATTCAAATGATTCAGAACTTCGGCGCAAGCTGTTCCGTCAATATTGGAAATAAAGTAGCATTTGATATCCTTTGCCCAATATGATTTAAGAGCTTCGGTTGCCATAAACGGCCCCAAGTCGGAACCGCCGATACCGATATTAACAATGTTGGTCAACTTTTTACCGGTATGGCCGGTAAATTTTCCTAAACGCACCGCTTCGGAAAAATCTCGCATTTTTTGCAGAACGGCATTAATTTGCGGCATCACATCACGCCCGTTAACATAAACAGGTGTATTTTGGATATTACGCAGAGCCGTGTGCAAAACAGCTCTGTTCTCGGTTTTATTAATTTTTTTACCGCTGAACATATCTTCAATTTTTTCGTGCAGTTTACATTCATCAGCTAAAGCAAACAATGCTTTCATAATATCATCATTAATTCTGTTTTTGGAATAATCAACCAACATATTTTCCAAAGAGACGGAATACTTTTCCGCCCTTTTTTTATCGTTGGCAAACAAATCCTTCATTTGCTCCTGTTCATACTTTTTGTAAAGTTTTTCAAGTTCATTCCATGCTTTATTTTTACGACTTCCGAACATTATCTTATTTCTCCTCACTTGAACCGATTGTCACAAAATCAGGCAAAGAACCGTAATAAATTTTTGCCGCATTGTTAACTTCGTTTAACGTAACATTCTCAATATATTCATTTCTTTTCTGCAAAAAATCCAATCCCAAATTAAATTTTTGCATTGACAACAAAACAGATGCAACAGCATCAATATCTGCATAGCGCAAATTAATAGAGGCTATCAGCGAATTTTTTGCTTGGCGCAGTTCATCCTCGGTAACACCGTTTTCGCCCATTTTCACCCACTCTGCCTTAAATAAATCGGCCGCTTGTTTTGCATGCTCCGGAGCCACGGAATAACCGCCCTCTATCAAAGCTGCGGAATCCTTTATTGTCAGGTATGTATATACCCCATAGGTCAAACCTTTTTCTTCACGTATATTTTTTGACAAACGGGACGTTAAACCGGATTCGCCGAAAATATAATTTGCCATATACAGCGGATAAAAATTTTTATCATCACGATATACTCCGTTTGCAGCAATTTTAGCAATACTTTGCGGCATTTTGCGCTCGGCATTAACGATATTACCGTCATTTTTCACTTCAAATTTTTCCAAAGATTGCCGTAAACCTTGTTCCGGCAAATCCGCAAACATATTTTTAAGCATTTCAACCGCTTCGTTTTCATTAACATCACCGGCAATGGCCACAATCAAACGGTCGGATGTCAGATTATCCGCAATAAACTGTTCAATATCACCGATTGTTATGCGTTTTATATCTTCAGCTTCCCCTAACGGATTACGAGAATACGGATGTTCCTGATAAATTTTTTCTTGATATAACAGATTCAATTCCCCTTGCGGATGGTCTTTTTGACGCTGCAATGCCAGCAATGCCTTATCTTTAAGAAGAGATAAAGAATCTTCGCTCGGTTTCGGCTCATACAACACTTTTCTCAACAAATTCACTGCCATATCAGCATTCGCCGTGGTAGTAACCAAACTGCCGCCGAAATCATCAACATTTACATCAAAGCCCATTTTAATTCCGTTTTCTTCCAAAACGGAAGCAAATTGTGTTTCATCATACTCACCGGCACCGTTGGTAAGCATTTTTGCCGTCAACAATGCAAGTCCGAACTTACCTTTTTTGTCATAAGCATATCCGGTATGCCGAAACAAAAAATCAACGGCAATAATGGGATTACTGTGTTCTTCAAACAAATAAGCCTTCAGATTTTTGTATTCAATTTCTTTAACCTGAACGTTCATCTTTTTATTTTTAAATGCCGATTCCTGATAAATTTTTTCGGTATTAATTTTCTTCTCAAGCAAAGTTTCTGCCGCATACCAACAAACAACTGCCGCAACACTCAAGCGTAGCAATCTGGAAAAGTAGTAGAAAAATCCTTTTTTTCGGCGATAAAGTCTCATTTTTCAGTTTCCTCCGGCAATAGTATTCCTTCAACAACTGCGGCATTTTTGAACACTTCATTGTATGCTGCTTTTACGTCATCTACGGTAACCTGCATAATTTTTTCTTCATAACTCTGCACTTCCGACAAATCAAACCCGACTCCCAAAAGATACCCGAGCAAATCTGCGGCATCTGCCGGATTGTCTTTTGCATACACCAAATCGGCGAGCATTTTCTTTTTCACTTTTTCAAGCATTTTATTGTCAAAAGACTTGATTGCCTGCTGCAATGCCTCATCAAGATTTTGAATAAACAACTCTGTATCAGCTCCTTGCGGCATAGACGCAGAAACGGAAAACACACTGTTTGAACGCAACAAACGAGAATATCCGGCAGAAATGCTGACTGCCAGTTTTTTGTCACGAACCAATTCTTTATACAACTCAGATGTTTTTCCTCCGCCCAAATACTCACTCAAAACAATGTATGCGTATCCGTTACCCTTTACATTATGAAAATTCGGCAGCATATATCCCCTGTTAAAAGTAATTGAGCTGATATTCGGTAATGCCATTTTCAATTTTGCCGAAAAGATTTCATCCACTGTTTTCGCCGGTTTACGAATAATTTTTTTCGCCGGAATTTCGCCGTAATATTTTTCCACCAAATCTTGCGTTTCCGCTCTGGTAATATCACCTGACAAAACCAATATTGCATTATTCGGAGCATAAAAATTACCGTAAAATTCCATAGCGTCGGCAAAGGACAAATCTCTTATTTCATCTTCAGTTCCGGTAATCGGCCAACCGTAGGGCGAATCATTATACATCACACGGCGCAAACGTTCCGAATATGCTGATGCCGGATTATTTTCAACCACCTGTTTACGTTCTTGCAAAACAATTTTTTGTTCGGCTTCATAAGCCTTTTCATCAAAATTTAAATTTTGCATTCGGTCCGCTTCCATTGCCATTAAAACTTCTAAACGGCTCACATCCGCAAACTGATGATAAGCCGTAATATCATAGCTTGTAAAAGCATTGCTGACTGCACCGTTATCCTTCATTATGCGATTAAACTCGCCGTCTTTAACTTTTGACGTGCCGCGAAACATTAAATGCTCCAGCAAATGAGCGCCGCCGGCTTTTCCGGAAAGATTATCAACCGCACCCACTTTGTAAACAAGCATTTGCTTAACCAGCGGCGCTTTATGATTTTCCACTATTACAACATGAAGACCGTTACTTAAAAAGAATTCTTCCGCCTTAAACAACTCGGCGCGCAAAACGGATGAATAAAACGAACAAACGAAAGCCGAAAGAAACAGCAGTTTTTTCATACTACCAATTTTCCTCTTCTTCCTCGTTTACTTCCAAATTTTTAGGACGAACACTGTATTCCGGAGGCAAAATCAGCGGTTCATTTACCATAACTTTTGTTTCATCCGGTCCTTCTCTGGTTAAACCCAATTTTTTCTTGGTCCAGCCACAACTGCTCAAACCGACGGTTAACATAGCAGCAACACCAATCAAACAAATTTTTTTCAAATTAAGCATTTTTCAATCCTTTCTTTTTTTTGTAAAAAACTTCAAGATATATCAATAAAAAAGCACCTAAACAAATAAAGGTATCGGCAACATTAAATGCCGGCCAATGCAAATCCCGATAATGAAAATCCAAAAAATCCATCACCGCACCGACATAAGCACGATCGGCAACATTTCCCAATGCACCGCCGACAATCATTGCCAAACAAATTCTTTTAGCCGTATTCTTTTCGCGCCACATCCAATGCAGCAAAAACAAAACAACAGCCAATGCAAAAATTATCAGTGCATATCTTCCGATACTTCCGTAATCGTTAAACATAGAAAAACTGACACCGGTATTCCAAACCTTAACAATTCTGAAAAAACTCGTTACTTCAATCGGAGAATTAACTAACACATCAACGGCATATTTACTGCCCTGATCCAGCAAAAAAACTAAAACTATAACCACAAAACTCAATAGCAACTTTTTTCTCCGAAAAAACACAATCGGTGCTTATTATATACTAAAAAAACGGCAAATAAAGCCGTATTTTTAATATTTCTACATTTTTTTGTCAGAACATTCCTTTTTTACGGAAGTATATGATAACCATCAGCGTAGCCAAAGCCGAAAGCGCAATCACAATCCAAAAGCCGAATTCCAGTCCCGCAGCCGGAACGGCAACGTTCATCCCCCAAAAACTGGCTAACATGGTCGGAATTGATAAAACAATCGTGATAGCCGCCAAAAACTTCATAACCAAATTAACGTTGTTGTTAATGATTGAGGCAAAGCCATCCATCATTCCTTCCAAAATTGAGCGATGCATATCCACCATTTCAATAGCCTGTTTGTTTTCCACAATCACATCTTCAAGCAAGTCCACATCATCTTCGGTAAAAGCCAAAATTTTTGAAGTTGCCGGAGATTTAACCATTCGCAAAATTTTTTCCAAAACCAAATGATTATCACGCAACGCCGTTGTAAAATAAACCAATGATTTTTGAATATCTATCAGTTGAAAAAGCTCCTGATTATTCGTTGTTTGCCTTAATTGGTCTTCAATATGCTCCGTTTTGCGATTAATTATCGCCAAATACCGCAAATAAAACTGCGTAATTTTATACAAGATATTGAGCAAAAATTTTGTGCGTTCACGAGTATCAAAAGTTTTTGCCGAATTTTTGTTAAACGAACCCAAAATACGGTTATCACGCGAACAAATAGTCAGAAAATTCCGTTCCGAAAAAACCATTCCGCAAGGCAAAGTATCAAAATTTCCGTCTTCATCCAACAAAGGTAAATTAACAATTACGGAAAAAATACCGTCCTCAAGTTCTACTCTGGAACGCTCGTCGGCATCCAAAGAATTACGCAAAATATCGGAGTCAACCTTTAATAACGACGAAACCTTATTAATTTCCTCTGCCGAAGGATTAATAACACTGAACCACGCTTGAGAGATGAGATGAGATTTTTTGAGCTTAAGCAACGAGCCGTCATCTTGAGTTTTATAAATTTTCAGCATCTTAAGCTCTCCTTTTGACTTGCTTTACCTCAAAGAAAAGTTTTGGTGCGGCCAAGAAGACTTGAACTTCCACGAACATACATTCATAACGACCTCAACGTTACGCGTCTACCAATTCCGCCATGGCCGCACACTTTTTCAAAAGCTACTTACAAATATTATAAACTTTGCAAAGAATCAAGCATTTTTTGCATCTGTTGTTAAAATATTTTTCATTTTTGACAAAAAATATTTGACAAATTCAGCCCAAAGGACTATAAATTATGGGTGTGATTGATATTATTTATTTATTAACTTAAATTTTTTCCACATGAAAAAGATTATTTATGTATGTCTGGTTGTGGCGATAGCTGTGACCATGGCAAGTTGTGGCAACAAGACTCCGGAAGCAACACCGGTAGCAGGTGACGTTTACACTTTCAGTGAAGCACTGCCCGACGGAACTCCGGGTGTTACCCTGCAGATTAAGGGCGAGGACGGCAAGTTCCGTGCAGCTGAAGACTTTGTCTACACCAGTGCTGAGTTTGTCGGCGAGGCCGGCCTGATTCTGGCGTTTCGTGATGACGGCACATTTGATCTCTACAAGATTAACGGTGACCGTCTGCGCTTTGAATCATCCTTCAAGTCTATCAGGACGGAAGGAGATGTCGTTTGGCTGACCAACGAATCTGACAAGCCGATTCTCTATGTGCCTGAAAAAGGCTACATTTTCGGTCCGTTTGCGGAAATTTATCTGCTGGGTGACAAGATTGTCTTCAAGGGGCTGAATGCCTATGGAATGTATGACTTTGACTACAATTACTTAATTGAGGCAAAGTATGACCGTATCTACATCATCAACAAGCAGAGCGACAAGAAGTATGATGTTTTGCTCTGCAAGGGAAATGAGTGGTCTCTGATTGATCAGGACAATGCCGATTACTCGCCGGCGACGACGACAAAAGTATTGAAACTGTTTATGAAAAAGTGCAAGCCGGATGCTCCTGTCGGAGAATTCCCGCTCAAGTATTAACAAATTTTCGGTGTCCCCCTCCTAAGGCGGACACCATTTTTTTACCAAACAAATTAATCCTTTACAATCCTATTTGCATTTGTTAGAATCGTCCGTAGAGTGTGAAAAAACACACTTCAGGGCGTAGTAACCCTTCAATTAAGCATCGCAGTTTATGCGATTATAGGTTTTAACCGATAATTCGTTCATTTTGTTGAGCGGATGTCGGTGTTATAAGGCTTTAGCACGAAATCGCCGAGCCATTTGCTTAATTGTGGTTTACTAACATCCGCCCGTTTTTGAACGGGATTTTTTATTGGTTTAATTTTAATGAAAAGGATGTTTGAAATGATACATTTAAGATTCTAGAGCTTGGTTTTTCTGGTTTTACTGTCTGCTTTAGATAAAGTAAAAGCCGAAACATGGAATTGCGGAAAACAAGATGCAAACGGAAATTATGGAGAAAACGTAAAATGCGTTTATGATGAGACAAGTAAGACTTTAACCATCTCCGGTAGTGGCGAAATGGCTGATTACGATTATTTAGATGGCGGTGTATCATCTACAGCACCATGGGTAAGCAAAAACATTGTCCATGCCGTTATTGAAGGGAATGTTACCAGTATTGGAGCCAGAACTTTTAAAGATGCCTCCAGATTGCAAGATATAACGGGAACGGAAAATATAACCCGTGTCGGTGATGCTGCATTTTTTGCCGCACGTTCCCTTAAAAGTATTGATTTACCTAATGTGCAGGAAATAGGCGGTATCGCTTTCGGGGAAACAGCAAAGCTTGAATATGTCGGTATTCCGGATGGTATTATCTATGGTCCGGATACGATTGCAGCCAGTAATAGAGATACTTTTGTTGCTTCAAAATTATCAAACTGCCGAAAAACCGGAGACTGCGGAAATTGCGGAGAAAAATTCGTGCAAGCGGGAGTTGGTTGCATAAGTAGTTGTTATGCAGAATACACTTCATATTATGGGTTTTGCATGCGCACACGTTACACTTTACCGGAAGCGGATGCGGCAACCAGTAACGATAACGAAAACATGATTGAGTGGATTTTTGAGTAAAAACTAACGCAAAATCTTTTTATTGACATCCGAAAATTATCTGTTATAAAGAGTAGCGAAAATAACCGAGAACTTGCTCTTCAATGCAAGTTTTAAATAACTAATAACTAACCGGAGATTTTAAAAATGAAAAGAACTTATCAACCTAGTAAATTGGTTCGCACCCGTCGCCACGGTTTCAGAACACGTATGGCTACCGCAAGCGGACGCAAAGTGTTAGCTGCCCGCAGAGCAAGAGGACGTAAAAGACTTTCTGCTTAAAAGCGTTTTCTCATGGGCAAATTTACTGTCTTAAAAAAGAGAAAGTATTTTTTAAAAGCCGCCAAGGATATATCCATGGTTACTCATAATGTGGTTATTCAGGCGGCTTTAAACGATTCTGTCCCCGTATCTCCTGCCCGTATCGGTTTTACCGCAACAAAAAAAATCGGCAAAGCACATATTCGCAATTTTGTTAAGCGCAGAATGCGTGCCGTTATGCGTGAAGTCGCCGAAAAATATACCGTAAACGGGGTTGATTATGTTTTAATCGGAAGATACTCCACCATAGACTGCTCCTACGAAGAACTTCGCAAAAGTGTAATTTGGGCTTTGCGAAAGATTAACAAAATTTTCAAGCAGCGTTCATTGGAAAAATGTTCGGAAGATGAAAAAATTTCTGCTGTTGCTGATTAGGCTTTATCAACTTTTTATCTCACCGTTTTTTCCGGGGGTATGCAGGTTCCGTCCGACCTGTTCTCAATATATGGCTCAAGCCATAACAACTCACGGCATTATCAAAGGAGTATATTTGGGAGTGAAACGGATTTTGCGCTGTCATCCGTGGGGAAAAAGCGGATATGACCCCGTCCCTTTGAAAAAAGAAAAAAAGCATAAGTTGTGATAAAAAGTTGCTTTTAGCAAACTTATGCTTTATGAATGAATAAATTTTGTTTGGGAGTTTATTAAATGAAAGATGATTTTAAGAGTTTTTGTATTGCCATTGTTTTGTCGGCTATAGCTGTTACCGGCATTAACTATTTTTTCCCGATAAATCAACCGCAGCAAACCGAACCTGATTTTGAAGCTCAAATTACTCAAGAAGAACAAGATGCGGTTATAATTGAAAACGGTGAAGAACAATTTGCTCTCAAAGACGAAATTGTGCTGCAAGATGTCCGTATTCCTCTTAAAAACTCCGATATCAGCGGTTCCATCCGCCTGAAAGGTGCCCGCTTTGATGATATTTTACTTTCAAAATACAAGCAGACAATAGCCCAAGACAGTCCGTTGGTAGAATTATTTGCTCCGGCAAAAACGGAATCCGCTTTTTATGCCGAATACGGCTGGCTTTCTGCCGACAATTCATTAAAATTGCCAAATTCAAATACACTATGGCAGACAAACAGCACCGAATTAACGCCGGATTCTCCGGTTGTATTGACATGGGACAATGGAGAGGGCCTCATTTTTGATATGCAAATTTCCCTTGATAAAAATTATTTATTCAACATCACACAACACGTAACCAACAACACCGGCAAAGAAGTAACACTGATTCCGTATGGTCTTATGAGCAAACATTTTGATGTGCAAAAAGAAGGAAGAAGCATTGTTCACCAAGGGTTTACCGGTATTATTGACGGAGATTTGAAAGAATATAACTTCAGTGACTTGCACGAAAAAAAGTTTGATAAGCAATACAAAGTCGGCGAGCAAATGCCCGAAGATAAAAATTTCCAAAAGTTTGAAGATACGGACGGATGGGTATCCTTAACCGATAAATATTGGTTCGGGGCTTTTATATTCAATCCGGGAACACTGTATGACATAAATGTTCGCAATGTGCGCAAAAATATTTATCAGTTGGATTTTAAAGGTAAAAACTTAACCGTTGCAGCCGGAGAAACAAAAGAAATATCGTCGGCAATGTTTGCCGGTGCCAAAGAAATCAAATTGCTGGATAAATATGCCGAAAAAATTAATAAATTTGATTTGGCAGTTGATTTCGGTTGGTATTACTTTTTAACTAAGCCGTTTTTCTATATTTTAGACTTTTTGTATCATTTAATCGGCAACATGGGATGGGCCATCATTGTTTTTGCGGCGATTTTGCGTTTATTGATGTTCCCGATTGCCAACAAATCGTTTGACAGCATGTCTAAAATGAAAAAAATTCAGCCGAAAGTTATGGCTTTGCAGCAAATATACAAAGATAACAAAATGGCTCTGCAACAAGCAACCATGGAACTTTATCGCAAAGAAAAGGTTAATCCGGCCTCCGGTTGTCTGCCGATGTTTATTCAAATACCGATTTTCTTTTCGTTGTATAAGGTATTAAACATTGCCATAGAAATCCGTCATGCACCGTTTATCGGCTGGATAAAAGACTTATCGGCTCCGGACCCGCTCACTATTTCAACTTGGGCTCATATTTATGTTCCGTCCGCTCTTGATATAGGTGTATGGCCAATCATTTACGGCTTAACAATGTATCTGCAACAAAAATTAAATCCGGCTCCTGCCAATAAAGACCAAGCCAGAATGTTTGCACTCATGCCGATAATTTTCACGCTTATGTTTGCGCATTTTGCTTCCGGATTGGTTATTTACTGGACTCTGAGCAATATTTTATCTATCATTCAACAAAAAGCAATTATGCACAAAAACGGGGTTAAATGAGCGAAAAATACACAACCGAACAGCTAAACCGAGCCGCAGAACAATTCTCACACCGTTGCGATTTTGTTATCAGCGTTGCCGATTTGCATCAACTGCCGGAAGCAGACCGAGATGAAATTGCCTTTGCCGGACGTTCCAATGTTGGGAAATCCAGCCTGATAAATGCCCTTTTCAGGCAAAAAAAATTAGCTAAAACCTCCGGAACTCCGGGGCGCACTCAACAATTAAATTTCTTTGATTTTGATAATCAAATATACATTGTTGACTTGCCGGGATACGGCTACGCAAAAGCTCCGGAGCAACTGGTTAAAAAATGGCAGGCTGTTCTCAAAGCCTATTTGCGCGGTCGTCCGAATCTGCGCCGTGTCTTTGTTTTGATAGATTCGCGGCACGGAATAAAAAAAGAAGATTTGGAAATAATGAAAATGTTGGATACAGCGGCAGTCCCGTATCAAATTGTTCTGACTAAAACCGATAAAATAAACTCTGCCGAGTTAGAGAAGGTAATACAGTCAACCGTTGCGGAAATAAAAAAACATGCGGCGGCAATGAATGATTTGCTCGCAACCAGCTCGGAAAAGCGCTCCGGTTTGGAAATGTTGCAGGCAGAAATCTGTTCAATTTTCAGTAACTTTTTTTGATTTTATTCATCACTGTTTGCACCGCTTAGGTAACTTTCGGTGCTTTTTTGTTGTGCTTATTTAACGGTCAGTTCCTTACGCAAAAATTTTTCCACAATTTTTTTTGCACGATAAGTTATTGATTTTACTTGTCTATTTATTTTTTTAAGCAGAACAAATGGCGAACAGTTAATGAAACACTAAAAAATACCATTGAATCCCACAAAATACCATGTTATACCATTTAGTATGTGAGTTAACCCGATTAAAGGAATCTGGCAATGAGAAAAGTGTTTCTCTTTATGGATACCATCATAAACAAGGTAGACGCCAAAGGGCGCGTTTCCTTGCCGTCAGATTACCGCGCCATGGTTAAAGAATTATCAACGGAAATTGTTTGTTATCGCAGTCTCACCTCCCCTTGTATTGAGGGATGTTTGGAAGATTTATTGGATAAGCTTGCCACACAAATAGAAGATGCGACAGACTTTTTTTCCGAAACACAAGACAATTTAACTAACCTGATATTCGGTGATGCCCGCCGCTTCACCTTTGACAGCACGGGAAGGATTCTCTTAAGCGAAAAATTGCTTAAACACGCCGGAATAACCGATACTGCGGTATTTGTCGGCAAAGGACGCAAATTTCAAATTTGGAGTCCGGAAAATTGGGAAAAAGAAGAACAACGGATTCGCGCCGAAGTAATGCAAAACCGTCCGGTTTTAAAAAGAGAGAAAGAGGAAAATTAATGGAACAACAGTCTGTTAAACATATTCCGGTTATGCTTGATGAAGTATTGCAATATCTTCAGCCCCATGACGGCGGACTGTATGTAGATTCCACCTTCGGCAACGGCGGCTACAGTGAAGCAATCCTAAAATCGGCCGATTGCAAGGTAATAGCCATAGACAGAGATCCTACGGTTCGTCAACGTGCTGAAGAACTGGCGGCAAAATATCCGTGGCGTTTTGAATTCAGAGCCGGATGTTTCGGTAATTTCGCCGATATAATCTCGGAAGAAATTGACGGAGCCGTATTTGATATCGGCGTGTCTTCAATGCAAATAGACAATGCGGAACGCGGGTTTTCTTTTTCCAAAGAAGCAAAACTGGATATGCGTATGTCCTGCGATGGAATTTCTGCTAAAGATATTGTCAACACCTATAGCGAAAACGATTTGGCGGATTTAATTTACAACTACGGAGAAGAGCGTAAATCACGTGTTATCGCCCGCAAAATCGTAGAATATCGCCAACAAAAAGAAATAGAAACCACCACAGAGTTAGCCGACATCATTTATGATATATGCAGTCCTAAATTCGGGGAATTAAATCCGGCAACCCGCACATTTCAGGCCTTACGGATAGCCGTTAATGATGAACTGGGTGAATTGGAAAAAGGGTTAAAAGCGGCAAGTTTACGCTTGAAATCCGGCGGACGTCTGGTTGTTGTAGATTTTCATTCGTTGGAAGACAGAATCGTTAAGCTGTTTTTTAAAGAAAACAGTAACAAAAGGGAACGAGTTTCCAAATATGCGGAGATTTCTGCGGAAACAAAACCTCAGGCAGAGAAAAAACTGTTTTGTGAAATTTCAAAAGTCATAATTCCGACAAAAGAAGAATGTAACAAAAATTTCCGCGCTCACTCGGCTAAACTGAGATACGCGGTGAAAGGATAAAAATATGGGAAACATAAAAACGGCAATGGTTGTTTTGTGGTTAACACTCACACTTTTTGTAGCTTTAGGCTCCTCAATTTTGAAAAACAGAGTCCAGGTTTTGGAGCGCCGTTTGGTCACCATTAATGACAATATCCAAAAAGACATTCACAGCATTCACGTTCTGAAAGCAGAGTGGAGCTACCACAACACGCCGGAGCGCTTACGCAAGCTGGCAATGGACCAATTATCGCTTGATACGGCAAAACCTGAACAAATTATTAACTATTCCGCGCTACACTTCAACTATGAAGAAAATGATGAAACTGCAAAAGTTATATCAGACAAAAAGAAATTAACGACTTTGGTTAAGGCAGAAGTGAAGAGAAAATAAAATGGGTTTCAAAGTTAGTTTTTCTAAAAATAACCATGACAGGTTTTATTTGCCGGGACAGGAAATCAAAATATCCCGCGGTATAATGTCGCAGAAAAACTACACCACGGAAAGTGATAATGTTTTAACATGCCGCAGCCGCACAATTTTCACAATTTGCTGTTTTTTTGTGATTTTTTGTATTTTAGCATGCCGCGTAATTTGTGTTTGTTTAGGTAACGGCATCAATATAGATACGGCTATTGCCGACAATAATCTTGGTGTTGATGAGTTTATTAAGCTGAAAAATCCGGTAAAACGCGCTGATATTCTTGACCGTAACGGTGAAATAATTGCCACATCTCTTCCTACGGTTCACTTATTTGCCAATGCGAAGAAGATTCGCAATCCTGAAGATACTGCCGAGAAGTTAGCAGCTATTTTTCCGGATAAAACTTATGAAGAATTTTTAGAAAAACTTAGTCGCAAAAGAGCCTTTGTTTATTTGAAGCGGAATCTCTCGCCGGCACAGCAATCACAGGTAAACGCCTTGGGAATTCCGTGGTTGGAATTTGAAAATTGCGAAAAGCGGGTTTATCCGCATCACAATCTTTTCGCACATGTGCTGGGAAATACGGACGTAGACAACAACGGTGTTTCCGGTTTTGAGAAATTTATGAATGAGCGCCTGACAACTTCTTCAAAATCCGTGCAGCTTTCGCTTGATTTAGGTGTGCAAAACACAATTCGCGACGAATTGATTGCCGGAGTTGAACAATTTCATGCCGACGGAGCAGCTGCTATTTTAATGGATGTAAATACCGGACAAATTTTGGCATTAGCTTCCGTTCCCGACTATGACCCTAACAAAAATGACAAGATAGGCGAAAGAGAGATGTTTAATTTTGCCACCAAAGGTGTTTATGAGGCCGGTTCGGTATTCAAAGTGTTTAACACCGCGTTAAGTCTTGAAAGCGGGAAAGTAAAGCCTACAGACAGATTTGACACTTCGCACGCCATTGTTGTCGGACGCAAAAAAATAACCGATCCGCACGGTTCACACGGCCTTTTAACACCGGAAGATATTTTGGTGGAATCGTCAAATATCGGCTCCACATTAGAAATTTTGCGGGTGGGGAAAAAATTCCAGCGTCAATTTTTACAAAGCATAAATATGGATAAAGCTCTTTCGGAATTTGAATTGCCGGAAATCGCACGTCCGCACTTTTTGAGTGAAAAGCGTTGGGGAGATGTTTCCATGGCAACAATCAGTTACGGATACGGCATCAATTCCACACCTTTGCACATTATCACCGCTTTTTCATCTATCATCAACGGTGGATTATACCGACAACCGACACTTTTACATGACACAAAACACAAAGCCAAACGAGTCGTTTCCGAACAAACATCCGAATCCATGCGCACTTTCCTCAGAGCTGTAGTTGTGCGCGGAACCGGAAAACGCGCCAACGTAGAAGGATACCAAGTTATCGGAAAAACCGGAACAGCCGATAAACTGGAAAACGGACGATACAACCACAAAAAAAGTATGTCTACATTTATTTCCGGTTTTCCGGCTTCGGCCCCGCGTTATGCTCTGCTGGTGGTTATTGATAATCCTAAAGCCAGTAAAGAAACATACGGCTATACCACCGCCGGTTGGAATGCCGTTCCTATCAGTAAAAACATTATCTCCGCCGTTGCACCTCAGCTGAATGTTCGTGCCGATTTTGATGCCGAAAAGCAAAAAAGCATTGTTGATGCGGCATACAAAAAAGAGATAAGCAAAGCCGATTAAAACTAAAATTTATAAAAATAATGCACAGATTTTCAACTTTATTGTTATTTTTTTAATTTTGTTATTGAAAAATTTACCAATATTTCTTAAGTTAATGCTGTATTAGTTGTAATGCAATTAAATTAACTTTCGCAGAAATGCGATAAATATAAAAACCATATGGAGAAAATAAAATGAAAAAACTTTTAAGTTTATTCTGCGCTATTGTTTGCTTGTCAGGCTGCTCTATGTTCGGTGCTGACGGTGGTTTGTTCAGTGGTGCTGATTGCGAATCAAGATTAGCTCGTAACTTTGCTGAAAACGCAACAGATACAGTATTCTTTGCATTTGACAGTTCTGCACTTTCTGCTGAAGCTACTGCTGCTTTGGACACTCAAGTTGAATGGTTGAGCAAGCATGAAAATGTTAATGCCATCGTTCAAGGTTACTGCGATGAAAGAGGTACTCGTGAATACAACTTGGCTTTGGGTGAACGCCGTGCCAATGCTGTTAAACAATACTTAGTATCTCGCGGTATTGATGAAAGCAGAATTTCTACAATTTCTTACGGTAAAGAAAGACCGGCTGTTCTCGGCAGCAATGAAGCAGCTTGGGCTCAAAACCGCCGTGCAGTTACGGTTATCAGTTCTGCTGAATAATTTGAACAGATTAGTTTGAATTAAAATAAAAAAAAGACGCTCTGATTTGAGCGCCTTTTTTTAGTCTTAACCTTTATTCAAAAATCCATTCAATCATATTCTCCGTATCATCACTCGTTGCCGAGTTTGCTTCTTCCATTGTGTAGCGAACACGGTAACAATACCCGTAACCGGCATAAAAACCGGAGTTTTCACATTTAATTTCGCCACTTGACGGACGATACACGCAAGTCTTTCCGTTGTAATAATAATTTTCCGTATCATTGCATTGATTTTCATTGCGTTTGTGACACCCGTTTTCGTCATATATGTAGCTGCCGGTGCAATATTGAGCATCTGCCGTAACGAAATTATCCATATTATAACCGAGTCCTTCAACTTTACTTGCCAAGCGGGCGCAGGAACTTTCGGTTCCTTTACAGATAATCTGTATATTGTTATAGTCTAATCCGAGTGTTCCCCAAGGTTTAATCTCGGTTAATGTGTCGGGAATAACCACCGACACAAGACCTTTATTATAAGCAAAAACTCTTCCATCCATATTTTTCACGGAATCCGGAACTATTGCAGAAATCAAACCGGAATATTCAAATGCAGATTCCCGTAAATTTTCTAAAGACTCCGGTAATACAATATTTTTCAGATTTGCAGAGTAAAAAGCACCTTTACCGATATCTGTCACCGTGTCGGCGATATTACACGATTCAAGAGAGCCGTTTGAGCCGAAAAAAGCCATATTTCCTATATTACTTACGCCTTGGACGTCTACAGATTTTATTTTTCTTTTGTATTCGCTCCAAGGAGTATCTGACACATAAACTTTGTTCTCTTTATCCCAATAACCGTTGTAATCATTCATTTTTCCGCTTCCGGAAATATTGAGTTTTCCGCTCTCGGTATCAAAAGTCCAATTACAATTTTCCCCGCATGATTCGCAGGCTTTTCCGTCAGCATCTGTTCCGTTTATACAACTTATGATACTTGCCTCTGTCCTGACCGAAAAACAAAACATTAAGCTGCAGCTGACAACAATACTATTATGCAAAAATTTCATGTTTAACATCCTTTTCATTAATTAAAAAAGTTAACAAAAAAGCCACCTAAAATGGTGGGCGGATGTTGACAAACCGTGCAAAAAATCAAAACGGCTCGGCGATTTCGTGCTTTAAGCCTTATAACACCGACATCCGCACACAACAACATGCGAAATCGGCATACAATTAAAAGTCGTTTTATAACGACTGATTTTTTGCAAAGGGTTGTCACGCCCTGAAGTGAGTTTTTAGCTCACTCTGTCGGAATAGTAACAAAACTAACCGAGATTGTAAAGATTATTTCGTAGAAGCAACTAATGTTTGAGATAGAAAAAGTCATACATCTTGGCAAAAATAATGTTTGTGTAGGCAAAAATCAAAGTGCTGCAAACATAACTAAGCCACTTATCGGCCCCCAAAATAGCATCAAGTTTATCACATACTGCCTCCGGATATAACAATAACGCCGAAATAATGGCAAAAGAAAGATAATTTCCTTTTGTTTTGTCTCCGGCTTTGCGAAACGAGGCATTGTGACCGCGCAATGAAGAAATCCATGCCATATACGGTTTACATATCAACATTGGAGAAAGTAACGCAAAAATACCGTATATTATGGCAATGTCGGCAAATGATGCCTCTATATCATTTTGCGTTGACAAACTTTCAACTGCGGAAATGTAATTTTCATAGTAGTTAAGATACACATCATTAAACCCCACAAACAACGGAACCATCGGTGTCACAAGAATAACGGCAAAAACCAATCCCATAAGCACTAAAGCTTTTGTTGACGGGGCCAAACTTCCAAATACCGTTTTACTGAAAATATATGGTTTCAAATGGTAGTAGTAACGATAAAACCAGCACCAAAAAAGGTAATATGCCGCACACCACAAAATACTCAATGGGTTAGATATTCCTCCGATTGCCTTAAAAAACAGCATAAACACCATGTTAACCACAATCAAACAAAGAACAAATTGCGGGTTTTCCCTTATATAGGAGAATGTATCATTAAGCAATGCTTTCACATTGATTTTGCGAATTTCGTCGGCGGATTTTTTCTTTGTTTTTAACTTTGGCATATCAAGATTCCGTTTGTAATTTATACCCGCCCTTATTTGTAACTATCAGGCAACGTTTGCATTTTTGTTCTACTTTCTGCCGAAGTCTGTATATGTGAGTTTCTATCGTGTGCGTTGAAACATCACCGCTGTATTGCCACACATTTTTTTGCAGTTCATTTTTGCCGACAAACTCATCTCCGGCCTTATACAAATATTTTAAGATACTAACCTCTTTTTCCGTCAGTTTAACAACAATTTGACTCTGTTCGTCCCACAATTCTTTAACGCTGGGACGCAGCTCATATCCGTTAAAGTGCAAATATCCGGCTTCGGTATTATCCATTTTGGTTATCACCGAACGCAACACATCAAACAATTCGGTTAATTTAAACGGTTTGCGCAAAACAACACACAACAAGTCATTTTCCGGAATTTTGGCATCGGAAGACAAAAATATTATCGGCATTTTTTGATTTTCCGCCCGCAGATTTATATATTCACCATAGTCATCCGTAACGGCAACATCAGCATTTTCCGTCACCAAGCAAAAATCCGGCAAATATCTTCCGATTTGTTCACATAAATCAGCAGAAAAATCAGGAATCACCGTTTTTATGATAATGCTCGCCATCTCAATTCCTAAATATTAAATTCAAGTCCGCAAATAACCGCAGTGCCGTTATTTTTGCCCTCAATTTCGCTTTTGTATTCACTCCAAGCGGCAGCGGCATAAACCGCAGCATATTTATTAAAGGCGAAACGGTTGGCAAAAGTTACCGTCTTATTTTTATCGGCAGTTTTATCGGCGGCCGAAGCAAAATAAGTTACTCCGGTTTTAAACGGTCCTATTTCATAACTTAAACCGACATTGTAAGCATCACCTTTTCTGAAGCCGTCATAATATGCCGGCAAGCCGTTTTCACTTGTGCCGGCCAGAGCATAATCACTGCCGGAAGTAAAACTCTTACGATATGAACCGCCGAGTGTCCATCCTTTGCGATACAGACTCAATCCGGCCGAAACTTCCTGATTGTTTTTGCGATTATAGGCATAACCCAGTGAACTTTCCGCCTCAAAATAACCGAAATCCGAAAGATTATATAATCCGGCGGCATAAGATGATTTATGTTCATAAGCACTGTCCTTATTCAATAATCCGGCTTTGGAATAGCTGTCCGGCGTATATGAAAACGCTGCTTTTGTGCCGTAAAACTCCGGTGTTGTATAACTGATTTTCATGGCATCGGCATCAGTATTTAAATATGTTGAATTAAGTGTGCGATAAGAAGTAACTTTGCTGTTGCGCTGCCAATTCGGATTCGCCAAAAAATCGGTAATCGGGGAATTGTTTGCCTTAAAATATCCGACAGACGGAGCCCCGACAGCCATTTGATATGCGGCATTATAAACTTGGCCGACACTGACATCACCATAGTGCGATTGAAGCGTTACATACACATTTTCGCCCCAATCTCCGTGATTATAGTCTTCAACCTCTTTAGCTCCGGCAATCTGAGCATCTGCATTAATCATCAAAGAAGTATCGGCATCAAATTCATACCCCGCACTGCTGAAAACTTCTAAATAAGACGGAGTATTATGATGTTTATAATGCCTGATGTGTTTGGAAAACTCGCTGTAACCGTAAAAAGCCCCTCCGACTGCGGAATAGTCATACACAAACTCGCCGGCACCGGCCGGAGAAACAATCGCAAAAGGCAACAAAACATACAAAAACTTTTTCATTATACCACCTCTAAAACTTTATATTAATTTATGAATACAAACACTTGATGTCAACTTTTATTTGTTTATAATAAGCCTGTTTATAAAATAATAAATAGTGCTTTTTAATTTTGTTTTATTATATATAATGTTGTAGAATTAATTCGGACTTTTGTTTTAGTAAGGAAGGAAAAATAATGAAAAAACCGGTTATGTTGCTTATTTTGGACGGCTGGGGCTATAGAAAAAACATCACGGCGGATAACGCCATAGAACAGGGAGAAACTCCTCATTGGCACGAGCTTTTAAACACCTGTCCGCATTGTTTTGTAGAAACTTCCGGACTGGATGTCGGTTTGCCGGAAGGACAAATGGGCAACTCCGAAGTAGGACACATGAATTTGGGTGCCGGACGCGTTGTTATGCAAGACTTACCAAAAATTGACGAGTCCGTAAAGAACCATACATTGGAAAAAAATCCGGTTATTGTTTCCTTAATTGATAACTTGAAAAAGAGCGGAAAATCATGCCATTTAATGGGTTTGATGTCACCGGGCGGCGTTCACTCGCACCAAAAGCATATTGCGGCATTGTGCGATATCTTTAATCGCAGCGGAATTAAAACCTATGTTCATGCTTTTTTGGACGGCCGTGACACACCTCCGACATCTGCGAAGGGATTTCTTCGCGAATTTGCGGATTCGCTTAAAGATATGCCTAATGTTTCCGTTGCCACTTTATCCGGTCGTTTTTATGCCATGGACCGTGACAAACGCTGGGACAGAGTTGAATTGGCGTATAATAATATTGTCAGTGCCGATGGTAAAAGATATGCAACCGTTGATGAGGCCATTGACGCATCTTATGCCGCCGGTGTCAATGATGAGTTTGTGGTTCCTTGTGTTATCGGCACCTATCAGGGTTGTTCAGACGGTGATGCCGTTATGATGGCAAACTTCAGAGCCGATCGCGCTCGTGAAATTTTGTATGCTTTAGGCGATTCGGAATTTAGCGGATTTGAGCGTCGCAAGGTAATAAAATTCTCGTCTTGCAACGGTATGACTGAATATTCTGCCGACCACCGTCGTTTTATGAACACCGTATTTCCGCCGGAAGAACTGACCAATATTTACGGTGAAATCGTGGCCGAACACGGATTAACGCAGCTTCGCATTGCCGAAACGGAAAAATACGCTCACGTTACATTCTTCTTTAACGGCGGAGAAGAACGCCTGTTCAAAGGAGAAGAGCGCATTTTGATTAACAGTCCGAAAGTTGCTACTTATGATTTGAAACCGGAAATGAGTGTTTACGAGGTAACAGATGCCTTGGTTGATGCTATCAAAAGCCGCAAATTTGATACCATAATCTGCAATTTTGCCAACGGTGATATGGTGGGACATACGGGTATTATGAGTGCCGCACTGAAAGCCGTTGCCGCCGTTGATAAATCTTTAGGGCGCGTAATGGAAGCCATTAAAGAAGTTGACGGTGTTTTACTGGTAACAGCCGACCACGGAAATGTGGAAAAAATGATTGATGAAAAAACAGGTGAACCGTATACCGCTCATACTGTCGGCAAAGTTCGCGCCGTTATTTATAATGCTCCGGAAAATGTAAAGGGATTAAAAGACGGACGTTTGGCGGACATTTCCCCTACTCTGTTGGATTTGCTCGGCATTGAAAAACCGAAAGAAATGACCGGAACTTCGCTTTTGAAAAAATAAACGGACTGGAATATGAATAAAATTACTTGCGCACTTTTGTTTTTTGTTTTTGCACTTACAATCGGTATCAGCGATTCGTGCAAAGCTGCAAACGCTCAAAATGTTTCGGCTTATGATGTGGCAAAAGCCGAAGCCGAGGCGCAAAAAGTATCGCAAGAACACAAAAAAATTCAGCAGCAGGCGAACAAAATCAAAAGCGAATTAGCTGAAGTAAATAAAAAAATGATAGCTGCCGCAAAAAAAATTCAAAACGGTGAAGACGAAGTCAGCCGCCGCAAAGAAGAATTGCAATCTTTGCAAAAAAAGCTGGCGGAGTCGGAAAAAAAATTTGCTGCCGAAAACTCAATGTTGGTTGAAACATTGGCAGCCTTAGAAAATTTGGCTTTACGTCCGTCTGAGGCAATTTTGGTTCAACCTCTTTCGCCGGTTGAAGTTATGCGCAGCAGTTTATTGCTCCGCGGCAGCGCTCACGCCCTGGAAAAACGTGCCGGCATTATTCGTGCCGGCATAGACGATATCAACGAGCAAAAAGATATGATTGCATCTCAACTTGCCGAGTTGGAAGAAGAAAATAAAAATTTGGAAACTCAGCGCGCCGAAATGGAAAAAATGTCTAAACAAAAAAGTGAAATGTATGGCAAACTTTCAACCCAAAGCGCCGAAGCCAAAAAACGGGCAGATGCCTTGGCCGGTCAGGCAAGCGGTTTGCGCGATTTATTGGAAAAATTGGAAAAACAGAAACAAGAAGCAAAGCAACTGGCGGAAAAACGTCGTTTGGAACGTGAACGCGAAATTGAAAAAGTCCGCACTGCCAATAATCATCAGTTAAAAGATACCGGTTATGACATGGACGAATATTCGGCAGATGCCGAGCCTGTATCCGTTAATTTTGCCAAAGCAAAAGGCAAACTTTCACGTCCGGCCAGAGGCCCGATTATCACAACATTTCACCAAGAACTTTCCAAAGGTGTGCAATCAAACGGTATAGACATTAAAACGGCGGCAAAGGCCCAAGTTATTGCTCCGTATGACGGAACGGTTATTTTCTCCGGTCCGTTCAAAAACTTTGATAACTTAATCATTTTAGACCACGGTGACGGCTACACATCTCTGCTGAGCGGAATGAAGGAAAACAATACTCAGGTAGGACAAATGCTATTAGCCGGAGAGCCGGTCGGAACCATGCCGTCAAGCGACACCGCAAAATTGCACATGGAAATCCGCAAAAACAATCACCCGCTTAATCCTAACGAATGGATTGCCAAATAAAAAATAGATAAGGAATAAAATATGTTGAAAAAAACTTTAGTTGCATACACATTAATCATCAGCTTAATCACTGCGTGTGCCAATGCCAAACCAAGCCCGAAAGAAGAACCGATTAATACCTACGAGTTGCTTAATCTGTTTGGTGAGATTATGGAACGCACAAAGTCATCTTATGTTGAAGAAGTTAATGATAAACAGCTTGTAGAAGCAGCAATCAACGGAATGTTGACTTCGCTTGACCCTCATTCCAGCTATTTAACCGAAGAAGATTTTCGCTATATGAACGAGCAGACAAAAGGCAAATTCGGCGGTTTAGGAATTGAAGTAACCATGGAAAACGGAGTTGTAAAAGTTGTTTCTCCGATTGACGACACACCGGCAAGCAAAGCCGGAATTAAAGCCGGCGATTACATAACGGATATTGACGGAGAATCGGTTATCGGGTTAACCTTAAACGAAGCTGTAAGCAAATTGCGCGGAAAGGTCGGCACAAGAGTAAAAATAACGATTCGCCGTATTAATGAAAAGCCGTTTGATGTAACCTTAAAGCGTGATGAAATAAAAGTTCAGGCCGTGAAGAGTGAAATTAAAAATGACGATATTTTGTATGTACGCATTTCCGCTTTCAACGAAGATATAGACAAGGATATTGAAAAGGCGGTTGAAAAAGCACAAAAAGAGCTCAAAAACAAACTGGCCGGTATTGTGATAGATGTTCGCAACAATCCGGGAGGATTGTTGGATCAGGCTGTAGGAGTGTCCGACCTGTTTTTAGAGCGCGGGGAAATTGTTTCTACACGCTCCCGCAACGAAGAAGACACCATAAAATATTCGGCTACAGCCGGTGATATTGCCAACGGATTGCCGATTGTGGTTATGATTAACGAAGGTTCGGCTTCAGCATCAGAAATTGTGGCCGGTGCCTTACAAGACCACCATAGAGCCGTAATATTAGGAGAAAAATCTTTCGGTAAAGGCTCGGTTCAAACCGTTTTGCAACTGCGCAACAATGCGGCAATGCGCATTACCACCGCACGCTATTATACTCCGTCCGGACGTTCCATTCAGGCAAAAGGTATTGAACCGGATATTGTTGTAAAACAGGCAAAACTGGAAGAAATCAAAAATTATGGTCTTAATTTGAGCGAGGCCGATCTCAAAGGCGCCCTGAAAAATGAGCAAGAGAATAACAAAGATAAAGGCAAAACGGCGAAAGATAAAGAAAAAGCCGAAAAGGCAAAAGAACAAAATAAGGACTATCAGCTTGTTCGCGCTCTTGACTTAGTAAAAGCACTGTATTTGTATAATCTCAACGACGCCGTAGCCATGAGCAAAAACAGCGCAACAAATTCAGAAAAAGACAAAAGCAAGGGTAAATAATGTTTGCCGAATATCGCCCAAACGCCGGGATAGTTGTTTCCGATTCCCAAGGCAGAGTTTTGCTTTGCCTCAGAAAAGGAACAACCGATTCGTGGCAATTTCCGCAAGGAGGTATTGAAGAAGGTGAAACCCCTCGGCAGGCAGCAATTCGTGAACTGCGTGAAGAAACATCACTGTCTGAAGTAACACCGATTAAAACTCTGGATTTTCCGGCATATTATGATTTTCCGGCAGACGTAGCACCCAAACTACTTTATGAAGGAAAAAAATACAAAGGTCAGGCTATGTATTGGACATTATTTTTGCTCATCGGTAAAGAAAGCCAAATAAATTTAAATACACCGGAACCGGAATTTTCCGCCTACCGATGGGCAACCTTGCCGGAAGCTTATGATTTGATTGTTGATTTCAAAAAAACAGCATACGCCGTCGCCTTAAAAGAGTTTTTACCGTTACTGCCGATTAAAAATATATAGCCTCATCCGCAAAACATACACTAATCATTTTTTAAGCTACCGGTTTTTGCGACAAGTTAGGCTTTTTTGCAGCAATCACATAACCGTAAACAGGCTGTTCAGCTTCATTGCGCAAAATTTTACGCTCACAACCGAGCATTTTTAAACCGGAGCTTTTCAATACGCGCTCCACGTAGTTCGCCGTATGAACAAAACGCCCGCTCGGAACCATGTAAAAATCGTCGTTATTTACAAAATTTTCCGAAACAGTGAAAACAAAAACTCCGTCAGGTGTAAGCGATTTAGAAACCCTTACAAATGCTTTGGTCAAATCGCCGAAATAAGTCCAAACATCAGAGGCAACCATCACATCAAACAAATAACCGGATGTTTCCAAATAATGACACAAATCATCACACACAAGCTGAGAATATATTTCCTTTGCCTCAGCTTGCTCTAACATTTTTTCAGACAGGTCAACCCCGATTAAGCCGCGAAAAGATGCAAATTTTTTAATTTTTTCGCCGCAAAGTCCGGTTCCGCACCCCAAGTCCAAAATGTGATACTTGGTAAATATTGATGTTTTAATATGCTTTTTCAATTCTTCACAAATCAAATCCGGAGCCTGATATTCCAATCCGGCTAAAGTGGAATCAAAGTCTTTGGCAAAAGAATCAAATGTCACCTTTATGTATTCTTCGTCAGAATTTTGCAGCGCCTTACCGTTAACAATCGCATTACCCATATGTTGAGCTATTTTGTTTTCCGGAAAACGTTTCAACCACTTTTCGGCATATTTTTTTGCCAGTTCCGCATCATGCTCGGAGTAACATTCATACAACAAATATCCGAAATTAAGATTTGCGGTAGAAGATTCATCTCCGCATTTTTTAATATACTTCCAAGCACACCCCATACAGCTTTCCCACTCACTCAAATAGCGATAAGCATCACTTAAGGCATTTACGGCATCAATATTATTTTCGTCCAATTCATACGCCGCACCGAAATAGGTTATTGCTTTTGCATACTTTCCCATTTCCGAGAGTGAGTTTCCGGCAATCATATTGGCAACAACGCTGGAAGGAATTTTAACCAACGACTTTTTAGCAAAATCAAGCGCCAACACATATTTTCCGAGCGAAAAATAAGTATTTGCCAAATTTACCATGGCAATATAGCTGTTCGGGTTGTTTTGATACATTTCCTGATAATAAGAAAGTGCATGCTCGTAGTCGGCACGGCAAAAAGAAATATTGCCCAAATTCTGCCAAGCGGCAACATTTTTCGGATTAATTTTCAAAACCTGCTGAGCATAATCTTCGGCTTCGTCATAATTGCCGATTTCGTAATTGATGGTTGACATATTCAACAAAGCCGTTTCTGATTTTTTATTGATTTTCAAAGCATTTTCATAAAATTCAGCCGCTTTTTCCTTGTTTCCGAGCGAATCATGACAATTTCCGCAAAATATTGCATAATTTTCATTTTTCGGATTGCCTTGAAACAAAAGCGTATAAATCTCCAGAGCCTTTTCGTACTCTTTTTTTGCAAATAAAACAGAAGCCTGTTGTTCCAAATTTTCCACTTCAACCTCAATTTTTTCAAAACTGATGGGGATGATAACACATAAACCGGCAAAATAAAAGTAAAATAAGTAAAAAAATTAAAAAAAAGTATTGACTGTTTGCAATAAATAGTTTATCAACAATACCAGCTGTGGGGTTGTGGCGGAATTGGTAGACGCGTCAGACTCAAAATCTGGTTCCCTCGGGAGTGAGAGTTCGATTCTCTCCGGCCCTACCACTTGATACCTTGACTTGTTCAAAGTTAAGGTATTTTTTTATTTAAGTTCAATCAACTGTTGCCGAAAACGTTTTTTGGGGTGTTGTGCAAAGCATCGCCAATCAATGAAATGCTGCCGGCAACAACTCCGCCGATTATTTCAGCAACAGACAATAGTATATTGATTATAAACGAACCCAACAACAGATTTACCGATTTTTCGGTTACTTCACCATGATGATGGTGTTGAAAATTTTCCATTTAATTATCATTTCAGCGACAAATCTTATTATTTCAGTCACCGGAATATAGTTTCATTTTTGCCTTCATCTGCAAAACCGGATCCTTGTCATTTTTCATTCGCTCAAGAGTATACTGACGTCGCCGTTGCATTTTTTTAAATCGTTCCGCTTCTTCAATCGCCCTCTCCTCTTGCGGATTGCGCGCATATTCTGGCATATCGTAAATATCAAAAAAAGCAAAACTGTCACCAACACTGATTGTTGATTCTTTACCAAATTTTCGCATCATTTGATATGTTTCATGAATTTTGGGCAGTAACTTGCTATATAACCCGATATAATAAGCATACCCCGGACCATATTTGCGATTTTCCGGACTATTCAAGTGTTCGGCTTTGGTTTTCAACTCTGCCTCAGACAATTTTTTGGTTGAACCGTCAACGGAAAATTCAATTTCCGGCTCCATTCCGTCTACGTGCGAAAGATACACCGAACCGGCCAAATTTGAAACATTCGGATTTTTGGCTTTCCGCGCCGCATAAATCATATCATGAATAACACCGTTTGCCGGCGCAATATCAATAAAAATTTTATTGGTCCAACGTTCTTCAGAACAAACGACTCTGTATTCTTTTTTTTCCATAGTATCCTCTTATCAGGTTATGTTGACTATACATCATTAATAAAATTTTGTCCATCAAAATATAAGCATTTGACATCCAAATTGATTTTTATATAATGGTTTTTGTAGTATGGAGGTGATTTGTCATGAATGGATTTGAATATGTGTCTTTGCTGTCTGACGAAGAAAAAGTTTTATTTTTACGGCTTATAATTAAAATTATCGGTTCCGACGGACAAATAGATGACGTGGAAAAACAATTTATCCGTGAATTGGCAAAGCAATATCGTATTCCCGCTGAATTTGGAGAACAAATACATGCACCTTGCGAAACGGAAGAACTCTTTGCTCAGGCGGAACAGATGCTTGACAGAAGAAAATCGTTATATTTAATTAAAGAATTACTTTCAGTTGCTAATACCGATAATGATTTCAGCGAAAATGAAATTGACTTTGTCATAAACATTGCAAACCGCTTAAAAATAGAAGACGATAAGGTTGTTGCCATTAACCAGTTGGTTATTGAAAGATTGAACTGGCTGAATCGTTATCAGGAAATAATGGAAATCAAAAATTAAGAATTTGTTGAAATAAAAAAGCCGTGCAAAACTGCACGGTAATTTTAGTTTTTGTGATAGTTTTCGTAGTAGATTTTAGCCGTCCAATAGAAGTAGGAAAAGTGTTCCAAACGCCATTTTATCCGCGGCAGAAAGTCATAGTTTGAAACAAAATGATAGAGAAGATTTCCTGCTTCAAACTCGTCAAGTTTAATAATGTTTTTCTGCAGACGATAGTTTGTTTGCGGGTCTTTAACCTGCTTCCAGAAAGCATCTTCCAAATACCCATATTGTCCGACATATACCAGAGTCCGTTTGTATGCACATATATCTTCAACATGTGCTGCAAACCACGCATCATAACTGTCAGATTCACGTTTTGCCGGATCGGTTTTTTGCACCTTGTCCAACATCGTCAAAATCTGCTCACACTTTAAAGATTGATTGATTTTTACCAGCAAAAAGCAAAGTAAAACCACCATAAAAATAATTGTAGCTATCTCCATATTTTTAAAAGATTTAATAATTAGAAATTTACACTAATGTAATATTTTTTTACTTTTTTGTCAAACAAAAATAAATTCAAATAATCAAAAAATAAACTTGACTAAAAAATTTTAATACACTATGTTAACTGCAGTCTTCGGGCGCTTAGCTCAGTTGGTTAGAGCCGGCCGCTCATAACGGTCTGGTCGTAGGTTCGAGTCCTACAGCGCCCACCAATAAAAAATCCTACCCTTGTGGTAGGATTTTTTATTGGTAAGATGATAAACTCTCGAACCTACGAGAAGTAGGTTTGACAAGGAGGCGCCGGCAGACGGAAGTATGCCGGTCAGCGATAAGCTGATAGCCGACGCAGCGGCGAAGTGAAACGAAGCCAGTCCTTTCACGCCCACCAAACAAAAAACCTCTTCGTAGTGAAGAGGTTTTTTTGTTTTAAATTTTGTAAAATCTCTTGTATCCCTTTATAGGCACTGTTTTCGGCGATATTAGCGTTTTCAAATTTTCGTTTTTTGGGAAAATGGTATGGTCATCTATCCATCAAAAAACGACATTTTTCGACTATTTTAAACCATTTTTTTCTGAAATAGATACTTTTGGAATGTCTGACACAAACCAATAAGTTGTTGAAAATACATAATTCAATTGCCGTACTGTTCGCGTCTTATATGCAGGGGTTATGTACTTTACTCTATGAAATAAAAGCAAGTTTGTTTTTCTTGATTTAAATCTTCTTCATATCGCCAAATATGCGTTTTTTCCATTTTTGCGCTTTCGTTTGTCTTTAGCCGCTTTATATTTCAACGAAATTTTATATGCGACAAGCAAAAAAATGCAAATACTTCTGTTGTCACAGAATAAGCTGGAGTTGGGTATTTTTTTAATTTTTCAGATGGCTAAATGTATTTTTAAAAAGAATTTAGAACCATATAAAAATGAAACACTATGAAAATTTCAGGCTTTCTACATAAGTATAAATATCTTCTATGTTATTCCATTTTTGTTCCTCGGCTAATTTTAAGATAACATAAATCCCTTGTTTTATAGCGTCAAACAGATTGTAATAATCTTGGAATGTTACTTCTGTCTGCCCTGAATGAACTATAGCGGAGCGATATCCATATAATTTTCTGAGGTCCTTAAACAAATCAATACGTTTCTCTTTTGTGTCTCCAACAAGAAGTGCTAACGTTTCACATAAGGAATATGTTATTGATGGTTGAATAACATATCCTTTTTCATTTCTTGTAAGCAGGCATTCCAGAGCGATTGCCGCTTGTAAAAATGAATCTCCCAAATTTTCATTTTTAAGTGATTTACCTAGCCACATAGCTGCCCGAAAGATTTTTTCATATAATTTATTACTTATATTATTGAACAAACTAAACAAATGTTTGTTATTTTCAAAAAATATGTTTGTTTTTAATTGTGTGCTTCCTTTTACAAATGTACTATTGTCACTTGAGTAAGAAGAACCTATTTCAACCATATCATCATTAAAAAGGTGATATTCTACATTGTTGTGAGTAAAGCAGAAGTCTAGTTTTTGTATCGCGTTTTTATTTCCAAGGCATATATAAAGCAAATTTAGAAAGGATGTAATTTTTTCACTGATTACTTGCATAATTTGCTTTGGATCTTCTTGAATAATTTGTAATTTTTTTAATATGATACCTGTGTGAATAGAGTTATCCATATTTACACTTGAAGTATCATTTATAGATGAATACATAAAAGGACTATTATAGGTTTGTTTGAAATATACAGGGTTATAAAGGGTAAAACCTGGCATATCAAATTTTTCTACATCTAGGTCCAAATTATATATTTTCAAATATACATTGACCTGTTTAGTTTTAAAAGATTGTAATTTTTTTAAAAATAAATTGTATTTAGTTTCAGAATATCCTTCTTCATAAACATTCATAAAAAATTCAGTCATCTTCTGTATAATAAAGTGATCAGAAAATTTTTTATTTGTACTATTAAGAATTTTCAACAAAGATTCCTTAAATTCTGTCGCTACTTCTATTTTTATAGCCACAACCTTCATTTTAACAAATGAAGTGCCGATATTTAGATATCCGTCTCGTTGATTTAAAATTCCTTCTTTTATATCCCAATCGAGAAAATTCTCAGGCTTTAATTGTATGTTTGCCATGTAATTACTCCTTTAATTATTTTGTATCAAAAAAATATCGTAATTACAATAATTATCAAAATAATCCCAAATTAAAGAAGTACTTTTTTGCGTTTCGCGTCTTACAAGTTCGGGGTTGTGTATTTTTGATGAATACTTTTGAAAACACCGCCTAATTGTAATATATTGAAATTAAATAAACTTTTAGTATGTATAGTTTGGCAGCAAAAGTATCTGATTCTATGATTGAGTATCATAAGGGCTACCATAAACATAAAAGGCAGGATTTGTTCCTGCCTTTTATGTTTATTCGTGATGTAAGAAGTCTCGAACCTACGAGAAGTAGGTTTGACAAGGAGGCGCCGGCAGACGGGAGTATGCTTTTTTTATTTATACAAATA
>JAFUTN010000007.1 GCA_017484225.1 Alphaproteobacteria bacterium | reverse complement strand
GGCCCCACTTTTTCGTGGCTCCTCATCCCGCCACCCCTAATAACACAAAAAAGGCCGCCTTCCGGCGACCTCTTGTGTTATTGGAGAAAAGCAATGGGATTGGCTTTGCCGCCCCTGCGCTCATCGGCTTTGCCGACCGGCATCCTAAAGTCTGCCTCTCGCTTGTGGTCGGACCCACTTCTTCGTGGCTCCTCATCCTTTGCCGCTAATCTTTAAAACAAAAAAAAGCCCCACTAAAGGGAGCTTTTTTTGTTTTAATTGGAGCGGGCAATGGGATTCGGACCCACGACATCAACCTTGGCAAGGTTGCGCTCTACCCCTGAGCTATACCCGCATCATTTTGCGAACGATATATTTAATAGCACACAAATTTTAAAATGCAAGCATTTTTTTACAAAAAAAGTATTTTTTTTATTTCTATGCTATAAAATGGCACAGATTAAACACATACCCCGACACTTGTATAACGGAAGTATCGGGGTAAAATACTTAAAACTATGAAATAGAATTACTCAAAAATCCATTCAATCATGTTTTCGTTGTCGTTAGATGTTGCCGCATCCGCTTCCGGCAGAGTGTAGCGAAGTTTAGGTGCGCAGATACCATCCGATAAATCGTAACCATCCATACACCCGACAATCTCTCCGTTTTTCATCATAACAGTGCTTCCGTCCGCTAATGTTACGGCACCGGCTACACATCCCTCAATATATCCGGATGTGCAAATAATTTCATGGTCTTCCGGACTATATACGCAGATACCGTCTTTTTTTCTATACCCGGCAGGGCATCCGTCAGCGGAATGCGCTTCTCCCGCCTCAATAGTTGTCGGTTCATATATTACAGTTTTTCCGGCTCCCGCCATGGTATTTGGTAATGATGTGCAGTTTTCTGTTTCACAAGTTGTAGGACTTCCTCCGTAACATGTTTGCTGCCAACCTGTACTGTTGCTGATATTTGGACATGTTAAAATACTGCTTTTAGTACACGTAGAACCGTTACATGTATAATAAACAACCTTGTTATCAGGTGTTTCCACCATTTTTTTGTATGGTGTGCAAACTGCATTAGAGCACCGCATTTGCGATACTATTCTGTTTCCATTCTCGTCATAATCATATTCATCATAAAAATATAGAGGTGAGCATCCTTGAGAACTGCAAGTATGGCTGTTTGTTGCACTGGTTATTCTCCCTTGAGAATCATAGTTTGCAAAGGCGCCGCCGGTTTCCGTGCAAGTATTACCGTTACACGAATAATCTCTGTTATACGGATATCCCGTAGAAATTGATTTAGAAACAGGAACGCACATACCGTTATCACACGTATAAGAAGTTCTGTTTGCTTCTTCACCGGAAATACTGTCACAACGACCGTTATTGCAGTTATAATTTCCGGCCGTAATAGATTCATCTTTTTTTGTGCATTCTGAACCGGTGCAGCTATATTGAGTATCACGGCTAATAAGTCTTGTTACGCCGTTTTCGTCAAGGACTCTTTCTTGAGAAAATTCATAACATTTGTCACCACTGCAACTTTTGTTTGATGAAATATAATAGTTTTCTTGTCCATCATCACCGAATGTCATAATCATTTTACCTGTCGGTGCATTGTTGGTAATAGATTCGGCACCATCATAATATAACGATGATGTTATGCGTCCTGCTCCGTCGTATGTGTATACAGATTTACTGAACGGGGTATTGCTGGCAAAGTCTTCGGCATTTCTATAATCTAGTGTAGAAGTATTATGTCCGGCACCATCATAGGTTTTCAGGGCTGTATAATACTCTGATACATAAACAGCCTCTATCAATTTGCCCTGTTCATTACACTTGCAGGATGTATGGTTCTCCGGACATTCACCGGCAAGGCATTCGGCTGCTGTTGCATTTTTCGCAATCATCAGAGAGGCAAAAAGAGTTAGTAAAAATATTTTTTTTATCATTTGGTTTCTCCTTGGAAAATTTAAAAATAAAAAAACCCGCTTTAAAAGACGGGCGGATGTTGAGAAACCGTATACGAATAAACGGCTCAGCCTATTTGGCATTGCCTTATTTAGCTGACATCCGCTCAAATTTGCGAATACCAGCGAATTTTAAGTCGTTTAACTTAACGACTATTCGTATTTAGGGTTCTCACGCCCTGAAATGTGCTTTTGCCACATTTCATTTTGAATCTACCAAAAATCAAAAGATTTGTAAAGAATGTTTTTGTGTATAAAAACTCCGTGCGGAACATGAGCGCACGGAGTTGTGAAAAATATGGAATAAAACCTAAAATTCTTTTTTCAAAGAGCGATCAAACAGCCCCTTAATTTCTGCTTTAATGTCGGCATCTTCAAAAATAATCCGATACAGAGCTTGGCAAATCGGCATATCTATATTTTCACGGTCGGCAATCGCCTTTACGGCTTTGAGTGTTCCGACACCTTCTGCAGATTTTTCGTATCTTACGCCTTGGGCAAACTTTTCTCCATACATGCGATTATGACTGTTACGGGAGAACAAAGTTGCTTCATAGTCGCCAAGGTGAGCCAGTCCGTATACCGAGGCCGGATTTCCACCTTTAAATTTTATTAAACGCCCGACCTCAATAGGTGCGCGGGCCATTAATGCTCCTGTTAAGCCATACCAACCCAATCCGTCCAAAAGTCCGGCAGCCAATCCGATAACATTTTTTAAAGCCGCTCCGACTTGGTTCCCGATTAAATCGGTCCCGTAATAAAAACGAATCAAGTCGCTTTGCATAAATTTAATAACGCGGTCTTGTGTTTCCGGCTCAAAACTGTCTATAACGGCGGCAGAAGGAACTTTTCGCATATAATCTTCAACGTGTCCTGGGCCCCCGAGGGTAGCAATATGAATATCCTGCTTTATTTCCTGACGAAATACTTCGGCCAAAATTTCGGCTGACGGCTCTTCCAAACCTTTCATTGCCAACAAAAATGTTTTGCCGTTTAGATTGTATTCGTTCAGTTGTTTTGCCAGTCCGCGTAACCCTTGGCAATTTATGGAGATGATAACAAAATCACTTTTCAGAGTTTCATTCATATCGGTTGTCATGAACATATTATCGCTCAAGGAAAGATATTCGTTTTTTCTGAAATTTTTCAATTCCTCATAAGTGGGAGCTCCATCTATACCAAACAAAACAACTTTGTCCGTATGGCAATAATTTGCCACATACCAACCCAAAAATGTTCCCCAACGGCCACAGCCGATAACAGATACCTGATTCATATCACACCTCGCAAAAAGTTAATGTATAAGCATTATTTAACAAAATATTCACTTTAGCAACCGTTACAACGTAACAATTAACAGTTTACTTGTTTGAAGACTGGTGAAGTTTACCGCGAACGGCTTGTAAGTAATTATAGTCTTTGAAGGAACCGTAAGCCATATTAAAGCTTTCGCTGCCGTATGTATAAAAAACCTTGTTGGCAATGTTTCTAATGGCTGAATCAATAGTGTCAAAGGCCGAGTTATAGTCAGCATCAAAATTATTTTTGCGCTTTTTCTGCACGATTGAATGATAAGCCGAAATAACTTCTATTGTCTTGTTGGCATAGTCGGAATCACCCTTATCTTTGAAAAAGTGCATAATACGCAAAGTGGTCTGATAAAAACACTTGTTTATCAATATATTTCTTTGTTTTGCGTTGTTACCGTCAACAATCATTTCAAATAAAGCCTCTTAAACAATCAGCAACATATATAGCATATTTAAGCGGCAAAATCAATATGATTATGTTACATTTTTGTTAATTATTCGCCCCTGATTGCAGCAAATGCTTTTTCCCATCCGCTGTTATGAGATGCGCCTTTGATGAGGCGAATAGTTGATTTATCGGCAACAAAATCAAAAGTGATAGCCAAAGGCACAATTTCATCATTGTCTCCAACATAATGGGTTTGCGGGAATAGGGCATATTTTTGTTTGAAATCATGTAAGTCAAGTGATTCTGAAAGGAGTGGCACATTATGATGTTCTGTCCATGTAATAACATCTAAATTGCCGCCAATAGTCACCAGTTTAGCTATATCCAAATCCGGATTCTGCACGGCAATCAGTCCGGCAATTTGCGCTCCGCCGGAAAATCCCACCAAAGTTATTTTGTGGCTGTCGGCAATCTTTTTTACGGCTTGATATTCGGAAGATACTATTTTTTGCGAAAATCTGCCGATAGTCCAATCCGTCCCCTTACAATGAGAGTCTTTTACAAATTGACACGGACGAGCCAGATATACCACATTCGGGTGTTTATCACCAAAAGCAATTTCACGAAGTAATGTTCCTTTCGGGGTTGGATTATCTGTCGGATATCCGTCTGAGTCAAAAGAATGTCCGTCGCCTTCAATATATATTTTGTATGGTTGAGTGCTATCGGTGATTTTTTGCCATGTGGCAATGGTATAATCGGAGGTTTTAATTTCGGAATACAAAAATTCCGGAGGAACCTGCAGTGTTGAGCATCCGCACAATAAGACATAAATTGCGAAAATAAAGTATTTACCCATATTTTAATACATCATCAAATTGTATTTAATATTTGACGGAACTTCGTCTTGTCCGAAATTAGCATCTCCCTGATATGAAAGGGTGAAACTGAATACAATAAAGCCATACGGATTTAAAATTCGGTCTTCCGGTCGTTTATATTGTAGGTTTGTGGCGTAGCCGATACGCATGGTGGCGCGCCAGATATCAACTTTCGGACGAGGGTTGTCATTAGTAATATCGTAAGTTTTAAATTGCACCATCCACATGGAACGGCTTAAGTGACGCGTCCAATCAACTTCCACATATCTTTGTAAGCCGATATTCTTAAATTGCCTTTGCACCGATTTTACGTCTTTTTCCTGAAATTCAGCCCAAATTGCCGAAGAAGAATACCAATACAAAATGGAATTTTTGCTCCATCTGTCCATCAGTTCACCGTAATCTTCGGTTATGGTATAGCGCAAAATAATGTAGTCTCTGATATATTGCTCGGCAATCAAATCGCTGGCGTAGTAGTAACGTTCACTTTTTTGCATTTGTTCCAAGCTGGAAAATTCTTTATTTATTCTAAACAGGCGAGGGGTTACGTGTTGTTGTGGCAACAAAATATACAGCGCACAGGCAATCATCATATTAAAACATATACTCAAGCAGGTGATAATTACCAAAAAACGCGAAGTCCAGAGATATCGTCTTTCCGGAAAAGCATCAACATGAACGCGTTCGGGAAAAAGTCCTAACTCATCCGGAGATTCTTTTTCTTTGTATTTGAAAAGTGTGCCTATAATTGAAACCATTATACCATACCTCAGTTGTATTTGCGCCATTCTACGGCAAAAAGTGTAAAAAAGTATTAAACAATACACAAATTTTAGCAGATGTTTACAGAAAATACAACAACACAAAAAATTATTTGCAAAAGCAAATTAATTTGTTATCATACTTATACGGCATTTTTTTTGCCGAGAACCCGAAAAAGGGGTTCGGAGCTGTAGCAAGCTTTATATGTACCGGCACTGATTTTGAGTGTCGTTAAAGGTGTCTTTATGCAGACACATTCCCCAATTGTACAAATATGGTTGGGGTTATTGTCTTTAAAAAAACATTTTCAAAAATAAAAAAAGTCATAGAATAAGAAATCGGAGGGGTGCCGACGAGCTCCAGATAACTTAATAAAGTGTATCGTGTTGGGGTT
>JAFUTN010000006.1 GCA_017484225.1 Alphaproteobacteria bacterium | reverse complement strand
GGTGTGCCAAGTGTTCACAACGAGCAGGAATTTGTGGAAAAATACGATATTATTCTGCCGGAACATTTGCGTGAATATTTAATAAATTCTCCTATGGATGATTGGGGTTCGGGAGGAAATCTCGGCGGTATCTGCTTAAATTATTGTCCTGATGCACATTTAACCGAAGACGGAGAAATGCTGTCAGTTAAAGACAGTGAAGAATTAAGGCGATATCGGGAAGAATATATCGCAAAAGAAAAACAGACAATTCATCCAAGCCTAAAAAATTATAACTACAATTTATACACGATGGAAACCAAAGATTGGCTGATTCGCATTGACGATATGGAAGGGCTGTATGAACAAGTAATTCCTGATAAAGACAGCAAAGATAATTATCGTTTTGCAGCATGGAAAAAAGGTAAAACGATATCCGATGAACCGGATATCGTTATAGGGCATGGTACAACGAACGATCCTTCCAGATGGGAAGGTCACGAATACACATTTGCTTCACCTGAATATTATTGCACATTTACAGATGAATCAAAAAAACCGAAATCAGTAGATGCTCAAGATTACTATTTGCATCTTTATAAAAGTGTTATAAATGAAGAACCAAAGGTAGAATAAACATAATTATTGTATTTTAACTAAACTATAATACATTAACTCCAGAGGTGCAAAAATGAAAAAATTAGTTTTGATTTTAGGATTGTTTGCGGTGATTGCAGGTTCAGTTGCTACATATTTCGCTTATAACAAACCCCAAATTACTCTGCCTCAGCCGGTAGAACAAGGGTTTAAAAACCCCTTATTCTACAGACCGATGTACGCTTATTCAGATTTATGGCATACTCTTATAACACCTTACAGTATTACTACTTTTCAGAATCCCTTAGATAAAAATAAAATACATAATGTTTTGGCCGAAACGTATTTCTGTGATTTAATTGAAAACGAGTACAATCACGTTAAATTTGATTGCTATTCTTGCCATATAATGTTTTACCCAGACCATTCTTGCCATCATGAATGTTTACTTTATACTATAAAACGATATGACGAGGAAATGAAATGGTACATGATAACAAAAAGTGATTGTTATACAGGCGATTCAGAAACCCGCATCATTAAATATCCATAAGTTTACATTTCATATGCCTTTACAAGTCTACTTATAGTTTTGTTATTTCTTTCATCACTTACTCCAATTCTGTGAGATTGTTTTAGCATTTCATTAAAATATCTCTTATTGTGTGTTTGCATAAAACTTTTATAGGCATCAATAAATTTACCAAAAGATTTTATTCCACCTACCACATTGTATTGAATATCAAATACCGCTTCCTTAAAACTTAATGGCTGATTATCAAAGTCGGTAAAAGCTCTTTTTAATACGTCATAATCATTCTGCAAATGCGTAAATGTATGATAGTCCATTTCTTCTTGGCTAACCCTGATATTTGTATATTTAGCATAATAACCAGCACTGTAATTAAACGGGCCATTATCTTTCTTCTTGCTCTCCGGCCATTTAGCGTATTCATCCGGATGTTCGCGTTTAAATTTTTGCACTTCATCATATTCTTTTTGCAACCTTTCTCGTTGTCTTCCAAGTTCATCATACATAGCTTTGACTTCATCTTCGGTTGCCGGTCTATCTCCTATCATCCAATTTACGGATTTGAATTGTTCCCAGCGGTTGATATTATTACCTTTACCTACAGTAATATAACCTTTGGAATCAAGGTAAGGGTGCTTTACATTATTTTCAGATTCCACAATTACGGCAGCCATATGCCGCAAAAGTTTTTCTTCTTCCGGTGAGCGGAATTTTACTTCGCGATGTGTGTATGCAGAATTTGAAGTATACACTGCATCACTCGCCACATTTGCTTTATCATTGGCGGCGTATTGCGGGGAGTTTTTTGGGGTTAAATCAAGTGGTTTAAGTGCTTTTTGCAAATCCTTAAACATATCAAGCCCGCTGACATCCACAATCATCGGCTTGTCGGCATATCTTTCCGGTTTATACGGCTCCGCCCAGCACCGACAGTTGTAATCTTCCCCCGATATTACCGCAAGTTCTTTATTGTATTTTAACGAAACCATGCTATATTAATCCCAGAGGTATGAAAATGAAAAAGTTGGTATTGATTTTAGGGTTTGTCTTTAGTTTGAGTTTTCCGGTATTTGCGGAAAATGCCGTTTTATCGCAAGAAACGGAAGATAGCAATGCCGAACCGGGTTATAATAATGAAGAGCCGATAATACACAAACCGAATTATACCGAATGGCCGGACTATGTTTTATCTGCCGTAAAAAAATTTAAGGAAACACTCAAAACAGACAATCCGCAACTGATTGCGCAAAACGTCGTTTATCCGTTTTCACTCGGTTGGGGTGTGCCAAGCGTACAAAACGAACAGGAATTTATTGAAAAGTACGATATTATTCTGCCGGAATATTTGCGGCAATATTTTATTGATACGCCGATGAAACATTGGGGTTCCGGAGGAAATCTCGGCGGTGTATGCTTAAATTATTGCCCTGATGCGCATTTGACCGACGAGGGTAAGATAATTTGGATTAAAGACAGTGAAGAATTAAATAAATACCGAGAAGAATATATCGCAAAAGAAAAACAGACAATTCATCCAAGCTTAAAAAATTATAACTACAATTTATACACGATGGAAACCAAAGATTGGCTGATTCGTATTGACGATATGGAAGGGCTGTATGAAATATCTACCCAGATAGATATTCCGAATATATACCGTTTTGCAGCATGGAAAAAAGGTAAAACGATATCCGATGAACCGGATATCGTTATTGACCAAGGGCATACCGAAAAAGACCCGGAATTTAGATATTCTCCTGAATACTATATGTTTAATAATTCTGAATATCATGCAATCTTTACAAATGATCCTATAGGTCCAATGGACCATATACCATATTACATAGAAATATATAAAAATTTCTGTTCAGAAACACCAATAATGATTAAGGAATAATATTAGTCTAAGAATTTACCTTGTAAAGCAAACATAATTTTTGCGTCATTACGGAATTTGTTACCGTCATTTATATGCAAATTAGATGCGATTCCCTGAATGTCTTTATTTGTGGCGCTTAGCCATAAATTTTTCCACGCATATTTCCCAAACGGATGATTTTTATCAATTTTATCAGCCTTTTTAATTATATTATTTTGATAATGCACATCAAAAATAGCGCGTTGCAGATTCCAATCCATAATGGTAAAGTTCGGAAACTGTTCAACCAATTCATTCCATTTCTTTTCTATAATTTCACGGTCTATGGCATCGCATTGAGCATCGGTTAAACGTAATTTTGTTACATCTTCAAAAAATTCTGCCACATACGGTTTGTCTTTGCTGTTTTTATCATGTTTCAATTTTTCTGCGGCTTGTTTTTGATATTCCGTATACTTGTGCAACTTATCGAATTCTTTTTTGATTTCTTCCTTTGTCGCCGGTTTTCCCGTATCTGCCATGTAATATGGTAAACTATACTGTTCTTTATCCGTTATCAGATGTCCTGTGCAAACCGTGTCCTCACCAACACTATCAAGATACGGAAAATTTGCAAATCCCTCAATACTATCATTACGTAAAAAAGTAATTATATCACGGAATTTATCTTCCGTCAGAATGCTGTTTTCATTTTTACCATACACCGCATCACTCGCCACATTTGCTTTATCGTTGGCAGCGTATTGCGGGGAGTTTTTTGGGGTTAAATCAAGTGGTTTAAGTGTTTTTTGCAACTCCTTAAACATATCAAGTCCGCTGACATCAACCATCATCGGCTTGTCGGCATATCTTTCCGGCTTATATGGTTCCGCCCAGCAACGACAGTTATAATCCTCCCCCGGATGCCCACCTTCAGGAGGGACATGCCAGTTAAAAATCTTACCTTCTCGCTCGGCGTGTTTGCCCCTCACTTTGTTGTCCCCTTTCGTTCGCCAAATGTAATAATCTTCCGGATTTTTATCCATATCATCCGCAACAATACCGCTTATGCGCGGATTCGGTGAATTTTCATTTACCACATCTATTTGATGTAATTCGTTATCATAACGCGGATCTAAGTAATACCATTCGCTTCGGCCTCGTTTTCTTTCTGCTCTCCGCACCGGCTTAAATCCGTGCATTCTTTGATACAAATCTTCTCCTATTTCTCTTGTTTTACTCATTTTATTTCTCCTTTTACTTACCAATCACAAGAAAAATATCATAAATAAAAAGAAAAATCAAGAAAATTATAAGAAAAATATATGAAGTTGTTATAAATTTTATGTAAAATCAAAATATTGTCTCATAATAAAAATATTATGAAAGTGTTGATAAATTTATTAAAATAACAAATAACAGATACCAGACAAGCTGCTTGACATTACTCAAAGTTAGTTTAAAATGAAGGTAACTGAAGGCAGGGAGGTCTTTGTTTATGCGTTTTTCGGAACTGGAATATTCAGATGCGGACTTGACGCAAGATTCCATACACTTTTTGAAAACTCAAGTGTATGAGCCTTCTTTTATGCAGAAGGTGAAAAATTTTATTGCCGACGATTTGCGTGATTTTAAACGGTTTTATGATGATACCGAATATTTATACTTGCATATTTATTATGACGAATATGTGAAAGATTATAAGGAAGAAAACGGACGCAAAGAGCCGCTTGCGGATATGGACCAATTAGGCGACTTTTTACAAAGAAGACTGGAGCGTTTCGGCGTTGATGAAGATGATGTGGAAGAATACGCACGCAGTTTGGACTCCGAGTTCAAAAAAAATGCAATGTGCACCCACATGGAGCCGTTTTTTGTCGGCGAAGATGCGGTTATTGCCACGGTAGTTGCCGGATATTCGCAAAATCCGATGTATTCGGTGTGTGATATGGCAAGAGAATGGTGCATGGCTATGCACTTCAAAAATATGTATCCTGTGCAGGTGCGAAAATTCGGAAGCCGTTATCAGGAAATCAAAAAAAATTATTCCGGCGAAGAACGCTTAAAAATGTTAGTTGATTTCCGAGATAAATATCATCGCGTGTTCAAAAATATCGGTTTACTTCGTGCCGTTCATGCCAGTGTATTTTCTTATGCCTATATGTTTTTGAAGGCCGCACAGAGCAATGAAACTGATATAGCCGAAAAATTTATTATGGACAATTCCACATATAAGCTTACACTTTTGCTGGAAGGTGAGCCGATTAAACATTTTGATTTTCCGGTTACTAAATATGTTTTGGACCGTTTTCATGAAGGCAAATATCGCGAATTCATTTTGCCGAGCGGTAACATTAATTGGGAAGGCTTATATAAATTTACGTTTGATGCCATTTCCGATGCCGGATTTGACGGTGTTCGCACTCTCGGATTTGACAGTATTGAGGCTAAAACAATGCGCTCTTTTTGGAATAAAAGCGCGAATATGCAAAGTATGTTAAAGGTTTTGCGCAGACTCGCTCTGGAAACAAACGATCCTTTGTTTCACCGCCTTATAGAGGGCTGTGAATATCACTTGGGCAGAAAAGATAAAACCAAACAGAAAATGGAGCGTTTCATTGAAGAAACTCGCAAAATTATGCGGGCTCGTGCTTATGAGCTGACACATCCGCGCAATATGGCTCAAGACTTGATTGCCGCTTTTCCTTCCGTTTTTTTGGTTCATTTCCAATGGCATCACAATTTCAGAAACATTCATCCGCGTTTTTTGCCGTTTGATTTTGACCATGACGGCATACCTGATCATATTCAGCTAAAAGATAAGTTAGCTCTGCAAAAAGTTATTGCCAACCAAAATGAACAAACCAAAAAATATACCGACGAGCTGCAAAAAATGACCTTAAGTAAAGTTTTGCAGGAACAATCCGCTTCGCAACTGACTGTTTTGAAATATGAAAACGAGCAGGCCCGTAATCTGGAAGCGGAAAATGAAAATCAAAACAAAATGCGCGAAATTTTGATGAACAAGGAGCGCACCATGGCGCAAATGTCTATGGAAAAAACACAGGAACAAGAACAAAACAATTTTGCATTGGCAATGCAAAAGCAAAATATGAACTCTTACTGAGTTACCTTATAGAGCAAATAATTCTCTTTTTCGCCGGAAATTTTTTCAATCCATTGATACTGCTTGCCGGCAAGCAATCGGTTATACAATGAATTTGAGTTTGTGTTTTGCAAATGTGAGAGCTTTTGTTTCGGAACAAAAATGTATTTAATATGCCTGCTTTGCAAAGCTAAATAAATTTCTTTTTCATTGTCTGCATTAAATATTTTCACGGTGTTGCTGATGCCTTCAATATTGTTGTGGTATGGTGATGCAAGTGTATTTGCACCGGTTTTATAACTGATATACGGAGCGGAAAAAATATCCGAAAGCACACAACCGTTCAGTTTCGGCAACGATTGATACGGATACAACGGCTCCGTTGAATATTGAAATGAAAATAAAAAGAAAATATCGGCCGTCAGATAGATAAAAGCCGTAAGTTTACTTTTTCGGCTTTTTTCCGTGAGCGAAAAAGTTTGTGCCAAAACAAAAATGTTTAGAAAAGTAAATAAAAGTATGCTGTAATAAATAAAACGCCGCACAGTTGCACCTAAAGGCAAATAGCAAACAAACATTATGCCGACAATCAGATATGCCGGATTTTTCTGTTGCCTGAAATTTAATAAAAACAGAGCCACACAGCCAAGAATAAGGTATCCGTATTCATAAATAAGCGGCGGTTGCATTTCACTGATATGAATAACAAAATTTTGTAAAACACCTTTATTATAGAGCGGTGAAAACAAATTTTTTCCGAAGATTAAAAGCAATATCAGCAAGCAGACCGCAGAGAATCCGACAGATAAAATCAGTTTAAGCTTAAGCGTATGCGGATTAATTTTTGTGATTATTAAAAATGAGAGCCATACCAAACCGCAAATACAGACATGCACAACAGACAAACGCTCGGTGTCAGGATAAAAATATCCCTGATACGGAGGATTGAGAATAAATGCCACAAACACACTGAAACAAAGTGCGGAAAGATATTGCAATATAGTTTTTTCGGATATCTTTTCGGTCAACCAACAATAAAATAAAGCAACCGAAATTGAAGCGCACAAAATTCCGCCTTCAACGGCAGAAGAACACCAAATACCGATGGCGCATAGCACACCGGAAATTATGGCATTGCTTTTATCCGGCTTGCCGAGAAGATAAATGGCGGATGCGGTTATAAACATCATCATGCAATGATGATCGGGGCGACCGAAATAAAAAACGGTTGTTGAGAGTAAAAACAGAAAAGTTAACGCAAAAACAAGAAGATATTGCACGCTGTTTTGTGCCGGTTGCAAATTTAATTTTATTTGTTGCCCAAAAATATACAAGGTTAAGCAAAAAAATGTCGGGGCAAATATTAATCCGCCGAACCATAAAGCATTATCGGTACCGGTAAACGGCATAAACGGCAGACTCAACAACAACCATACAATGTCGTTAATACGGGTAAAATGTAAGATTTCTCCGTTAGGGCAGTTTGAGAACGGAAAAATTTTTTCAAACCAAGAAAAATTATTCAACCAATCGTTAATGCGCAAATATCTGGTATAGCTGTCGCTGTCAAGATAATACCAATCACCGGAAGAGTGCATGGAATAGGCAGACAGCAAAAAATACACCAACGAGGCAATCAGCGGAACAAACAAGGTGAGTATTTTTTCAAGTTTGATTTTCATCAGAATTATATTTCTGTTCTGCAAACAATATCTAAAATAGTGTGAAGCATTTGAGCCGAATGTTGCGGAGCATTTTGCCAAAATTTTTCATATTGCTCAACGTTGTTATCACTATTCGGTGTATCACTGATTTGGCGCACACTGAGAAACGGTTTAGCAAAAATAAAACAAGTTTGAGCTATAGAGCAGCTCTCCATATCAACCGCTAAAGCCTGCGGAAAATCGGTTTTGATTTGTTTTAACTTTTCCGAAGCAGTAATAAATTGATCTCCGCTGCAAACAAGCCCTTGTTTATGACCGGATAACAGTTTAAGCAGTTTTGCCGGCGGATTGTAATATAACGGAAAGCCCTGCATTTGGCCGTTTAAATTAGGTTCTCCACACCAAACGTCATGATAGCAGACTTTGTCGGCAATAACAAAATCGCCTATTTTCAGAGAAGAATCAATTCCTCCGGCAACACCCATATTGATGATTAAATCAGGATTAAAGTGGTTTATCATCTCTGCCGTCGTAACGGCGGAACACACTTTTCCCATACCGGAAATACACAAAACAACATCACAACCGCTGTAGTTAAAAAGATAAAATTTATGATTATTGATTTCGCGTGTTTGGTAATTTTTTGCCTCTTGCAAATACAGATTCAATTCTTTCTGCAAGGCGGCGATAATACCGATTTTTTGCATATTTATTCTCCATTCGTAAATTCCGATTAGTGCGTAGTATATAACGAAAAAAAGTGAAAATAAACAGATTTTAATAGACAAAAAAATTTTCTTATGATAAAATCGGAACAACTTTTTACAATAATGCAAATTGTTATGAAGACTTTAATTAAGTTAGCCGTTTTAGCAACGATAGTTGTTGTTTCGGCATTCAGTTTCAGCAGCTGCTCATCTGTTGGTGCGGTTGCTTATGACCCTTGTTATCCTTATGGTCCAGTGATTGTGGTTTCGGCTCATCCGTATGGTTATTACCGTTATAACCGCCTACCGCCGCCACCACCTCCGCGCCATTACTATCACCATTCTCCGTATCGCCGTTATCGTCGGTAATGCTCGGATATAGTGGTATGGAAATTAAAAAGCTCATCAACAAAAATTGGTGGGCTTTTTTTATTTGCAAATATTAATTATTCTGTTATCATACATCCATGGCGGAATAAATTTCGCCAAGAACCCGAAAAAGGGGTTCGGAGCTGTCAGAGGCTTTATAGGTTTCGGTGTCAAGATGAGACATCGTGAATTTTTACCCGATTATTTGGGTAATGTTTGTTTCCCCGATTGTATTTTTTGGTTGGGGAGATTGTGGTGTATGTTCAGGCATTTATGCTAAAGGCCACAATAGT
>JAFUTN010000057.1 GCA_017484225.1 Alphaproteobacteria bacterium | reverse complement strand
CAAAACTTCGCCGCTTCAACTTTAAACAACCGGAGCAGCGGTTGTTTAAAGTATCGCGCTCGTTCCTCGTTCAAATCTCGTAATGAAAAATGTAATCACCAACGAAAAACACCCCAAAAGGGGTGTTTAGATTGGTGATTTTGGGCGAGATTTGTCTTGCGTTCAAGTTCGCAGAGCTTACTTTCCGCTGCGGGCACTCGTTTTGTAAATTCGCGTCAGTTGCTATCGCTGCCTTTGCTCATTAACAAAACTTCGCCGCTTCAACTTTAAACAACCGGAGCAGCGGTTGTTTAAAGTATCGCGCTCGTTCCTCGTTCAAATCTCGTAATGAAAAATGTAATCACCAACGAAAAACACCCCCGAAAGGGGTGTTTAGATTGGTGATTTTGGGCGAGATTTGTCTTGCGTTCAAGTTCGCGGAGCTCACTTTCCGCTTCGGTCACTCGTTAACGAAAAACACCCCGAAAGGGGTGTTTAGATTGGTGATTCCAACGAGATTTGAACTCGTGTTTTAGCCTTGAGAGGGCCACGTCCTAGACCACTAGACGATGGAACCTTGTTAAAATTAAGAGTTTTCTAGCCTATTTTGCTCTGAAAATCAAGAGTTTTTATCTTTTTTTTGCAAAAAATTACGAATGTTGTTAATAATTGTTAACAGACTCTTTTTTTTTGCATATAAATTAATCATAATACGATTACAAACATTTGCAACAAGGACTGTATTTTTGAAAGGCGATAATATATGAGAGTTTTATTGGTTGATGACGATTATGCTGTTTCGCAAAGTATTGAAACAATGCTTAAAAAAGAAGGTATGGTAATTGACACCACGGATTTGGGTGAAGATGGCTTGGATATTGCCAAACTTTACGACTACGATATTATCATTTTGGATTTAATGTTGCCGGATATGAACGGTTACGAGGTCTTGAAAAATTTGCGTAACTCCAAAATTAATACTCCGGTGCTGATTCTTTCCGGTTTGTCTGAACCGGATAAAAAAGTAAAGGGTTTGGGTTACGGTGCTGATGACTATTTGACCAAACCTTTTGACAAAGCTGAATTGTTGGCTCGTATTCAGGCAGTTGTCCGCCGTTCTAAAGGGCATTCAAACTCTGTTATAAAAACCGGCGACGTTGAAATTGACTTGGATACACAAACCGTTACGGTTAAAGGGAAAACTCTGCATCTTACCGGTAAAGAATACGGTATTATGGAATTGCTGTCTTTGCGCAAAGGTGCAACTTTGAATAAAGACCAGTTCTTGAACCATTTATATGGCGGTATAGATGAACCGGAACTCAAAATCATTGATGTGTTTATTTGCAAACTTCGCAAAAAATTGGAAGTTGCTTCCGGCGGTAAAAACTATATTGAAACAGTTTGGGGCAGGGGATACGTCTTGCGCGACCCTGATGAGCCTAAAAATTATTAATCATGATAACTCCTTGAAACCCCGCCGAAAGGCGGGGTTTTTTGCGGTCACTCAAAAATCCACTCAATCATATTTTCAAAATCATCAGATGTTGCCGCATCTGCTTCCGGTAAGGTGTAACGTTTGCGGTAACAATAGCCGTATTCCAATGAAAAGTTGGAGTTTTTGCACTCGGCGCAATCTGCATTTAATGACAGAGTTTCACACCCTTCCGGAAATAATTCTGCCGCGGCAATCATAGCTTGTGTTGCTCCGGCTGCCTCTAATAACTCCTGACATTTTGCCAAATCTGTTTTGCAAAATACCCTGCCGCCGGACAACAAAGAAAAACTGTTTTGCGAACCGCTCACCGTTGCCGTATCCTCAATAATTAAATTGCCCGCAATTCTTACGCCATTATTAAATCCGCCATAAGAATTTCCGCTCCAAACAATATTACCTGTCAGTGTATCTGCGGCAAAAGCATTCCAGTCAATGTTGTTAAGATTCAGAATACCGTTTTTTCCGGAAATAGATGCACTAGAATGTAAAAAAGCATCTCCCGCAAAAGAAGTGAAGCCATCTATTAAAATATTATTTATGCTAATCGGATTCCCTTGTGTATCTCTGAAATTATTTCCTTCCCAGTATGATTTTGCAAAAAAAGTGTTATTTAACCTGGCATTACCGTAATTTTTGGTTGCCGTAATTGTCATGGTTCCGTTGTTGTAGGTATAAGAGCAACCTTCTCCGCAACTTGCCGGTCCTCCGCTGGTGTCAATACCGGATTGATTACAGTTATAACCTTGTCTTCCGTGGGATAATAAATATTCATTTTCCCAACAACTTGCGGATGCTGTTACTGCATACCCAAAAACACCTGTCATTATCATCAACACAATTTTTTTCATCATTTTTCCCCTTAAAAAGTTATAAAAAAGAACCGCCAACAAAAGAGGCGGCGGGGAGTTCGAAAATCATGTTTAGCGAGATGACTCTTATAGCCTTTAGCTCATAGCCTGAACATACGCCATAAGCTCCCCACCAAAGTGGGGGAAAATTTAAATACGAAAAAAGCATCCAAAAAACGGATACCTCTTTGGTATCGCTAAACAAAAAAGCTTTCGACAGCTCCGAACCTCTCTTTTTTAGGTTCTGGGCAAACTAATGCCTTGTATCTATCATAGCAAAGAAAATATTTTTTGCAAATAAAAAGCTGTCAGGGGAAAAATTATTTTAAAAATAATACCTGCCGTGCGGCAGGTAATTAAGGTCTGAATTTATACAAAAAATATCATCCATAAACTTGGAAATACTTATTTTCTGGCATCAAAAATTTCAAATTTCTTCTTTAAATAAGCTTCAATTTCAACGTTAAAAAACTGTTCGCAGTCGGAGTCGGTTGTGGTTTTATCACTTTCAATCGGGCGATATTTTTGGATGTGATATTCCTTGACACCCAGCGTGCTTAAGGTATCGGCAATTTCATAAATATCTTTCGGAGACAAAATCCGTGGGTCGCAAGTGGTGCGGCATTCAAAATTTATGCCACTGTTAAGGAGTAAACTCAAACTCTCTTTGACCCTTTCAATATCGGCAATTCCGCCGGTTGCCGTTTTATAGCGTTCTGCCTCAAATGGTGCCTTGATATCAAAACCCACCCACGAAAGATACGGTAAAACTTTTTTGAGAGCCTCAGGATTATAACCGCCCGTATGCATGCCGATTTCAAAACCCATATTTTTAACCGTTTCCATTGCCGGTGGTAAGTTTTTTTGCAGTAAAGGTTCACCGCCGGAAAAAACCACACCGTCAACAATGCCTTGGCGATGCTCTAACAGATGCAGCAAATTTTCCCAGCTTGCATTGCTTTCGGTGTTTATGTTCTGTAATGACTGATTATAACAAAACGGACAACGCCACGGGCAGCCTTGCATAAACACAACAGCTGCAATTTTATTCGGCCAATCAACAATGCTGAATTTTTCAATGTCTCCGATTTTTATCACTATATACCCCCTGTTCAATTAAGAACGACACTAAAAAAAGGAAGAAACCGCAACAATACAATTTCTCCCTTTCTTTACAACTCACAAAGCCAAAGCTTATTCAGCCGCAGCCAAAGTGCAACCGCAATCTTCATCCAAATACATTACGGCTTTTTCTTCGCAGAAACATTTACGAGAATAATATTCCGACTTTTTGCCTTTGTTGAACTCGGAAACCGGACGGTGATATCCCATAACACGTGTCCAAATTTCGCAAGGTTGTCTCTCGGCGTCTGTTAATTTTACTTCGTTAATGTCAATAGTGTTTGTCATTTTAGTTTATTCCTCTAAGTTAAAAGTTAATATTAAATTGTTCTTGTGTGCTGTTTTATGCCACGTTATCGGCTTTCAGCTTTTTTAATTTTTCTGCCTTTTTCTCTTCATCACAAAGCGGGCAGAACTTGTGTTCGCCGGCTAAATAGCCGTGCTTCGGACAAATTGAAAAAGTCGGAGTAATAGTAATATAAGGCAGGCGGTAATTGGTGAGAACTTTTCTTACCAAATCGGCACAAACCTTTGCCGACGAAATGCGTTGGCTCATATAAAGGTGCAAAACCGTGCCACCGGTGTATTTTGATTGCAAAGTAGATTGCAAATCAAGCGCCTCAAACGGATCATCCGTGTAACCAACCGGAAGTTGTGAAGAGTTTGTGTAATACGGATCTTCTTTGGTGCCGGCTTGAATAATTCCAGGGAAACGTTTTTTGTCTTCACGGGCAAAACGATAGGTTGCGCTTTCGGCCGGAGTTGCTTCCAAATTATACATGTGCTTGGTTTCTTCTTGAATCTTAATCAAAGCTGCGCGAATGTAATCCAAGAATTTTTCGGCAAAAGCTTTACCCCACTCGTCGGCAACACTGTGTTCACCGTCGGTAAAGTTCAAAATCATTTCGTTGATACCGTTTACACCGATAGTTGAGAAGTGGTTGCGCAGTGTTCCCAAATAACGCTTGGTATATGGATATAAGCCGTTGTCAATTAGGCGTTGAATGGTTTTACGCTTTAATTCAAGTGAAGTGCGGGCAATATTTAAGAGTTCGTCAACACGACCGAACAAGCCGGCTTCGTTGCCTTTGTAAACATAACCCAAACGTGCGCAGTTAAAAGTTACCACGCCGATAGAACCTGTTTGCTCTGCCGAGCCGAATAAACCGTTTCCTTTGGCGAGCAACTCGCGCAAGTCAAGTTGTAAACGGCAGCACATTGAACGGATTTGTCCCGGTTTCAAAACGGAATTAATAAAGTTTTGGAAGTAAGGCATACCGTATTTTGCCGTCATTTCAAACAAAAGCTGTGATTTCGGGTCGTCCCACGGAAAATCCGGTGTCATATTATATGTCGGAATCGGAAATGTGAACGGACGATCCATAACATCACCTTCCATCATGACTTCAATGTATGCACGGTTAATCATATCCATTTCGTTTTGCAGTTCACCGTAAGTAAACGGCATTTCTTCCTGACCTTCAATAATCGGCATAAAGTTTTCGTCATGACCGGCAATATGGCCGCCGATATACGGGTGTTGGTCACGCAAGTCTTCCGGACATACCCAGTCAAAAGTGAAGTTTGTGAACGGAGTTTGTGAACCCCAACGAGACGGAACATTTAAGTTATAAACCAACTCTTGAATACACTGTTTTACTTCGTTATAAGAAAGATTATCTTTTCTGATGTATGGGGCCAAATATGTATCAACAGAAGAGAATGCTTGCGCACCGGCCCATTCGTTTTGCAATGTTCCCATAAAGTTAACCATTTGACCGGTAGCTGCCGAAAGGTGCTTCGGCGGATTAGCTTCAGCCTTACCACGCACACCGTTAAAACCTTCTTTTAATAAAGTTTTTAATGACCAACCGGCACAATATGCCGCAAGCATATCCAAATCGTGAATATGAATATCGCCGTTGCGGTGTGCTTCGCCGACTTCGGCCGGATATACATGGCTCAACCAATAGTTAGCCGTAACCTTACCGGACACATTCAAAATCAAACCGCCGTTGGAATAACCTTGGTTTGCATTGACATTAACACGCCAGTCAAGCTTTTCCAGATATTCGTTAATTGAACTTTCTACGTCCACCATAACTTTTTTGTCGGCACGCATACGATTGCGTTGGTCACGATACAAAATATAAGCCT
>JAFUTN010000056.1 GCA_017484225.1 Alphaproteobacteria bacterium | reverse complement strand
ATTCATATTGATTACTCTTTTGACTTCAAAGCTCGTCGGTTCACCAGACCTCCTGCATTGCAGCAAAGGAGTTTTTTCTGCGCAGAACTATAAGCTTTCCGGAACCACCTGCCTAGCGCGTGGTTTTCGAGTTACAAAAAAGGAAGCGCGAAGCTTCCTGTCCAACCACATACCGAGGAAAGCTCGGTAGCTTAATAAACCCATATTAAAGCCAGCTCTTTTGTCAGATCGTCGTCAACGTGGACGAACGACTTGCCAATTCCGATCCGGTTAAAGCCCGCCCGTATCAAAGCGTCAATAATGATCCACCGGCTTCTGCTGTCGTTGCATCTTATATCGACGGCGCAACCGGCCAGATGTGCGCTCGTTTCCGTTCCGCCCACTTCGGCATTATGCTTTTCGCACCGGTAGGCCGAATTGAGAATAAACGGAATACCGGCGATTTCGCGGGCTTTGTTCAGCTTTTCGCGGAAGTCCGGCACAAGCCCGCCGGAATGACAGCAGGGACACCATTCTTCTTTGCGGCTAAAGTAGTTTTTCGTCATTCTCTCACCCCTTCCAATCGGTTTAGTCTGTGCGTATTGGACCGGGACCGCTGTTCCACCTCGACCATTCGAGCCTGCAAGTTGTTGTATTTTCCTTGCTTATCGCGCAGATCGTCCATTTTAAATTCAAGGATTGACAGCCGCTTTTCCAACCGCCACACAAAGAACACGAACCCGCCCAGCCACGCCAGACACTGCATAAGAACGTCATTCATGATCGCCCCTGCTTTCAGCCGGTTCTTCAATCGTTATTTTATTTTCTTCGTTCATTTTACAATATAGCCCTTTCACACCCGTTATATTTTACTTTGCGCGAATAAACGAATCAGGCTATAAAAGAAAAGTCCGGCGTTCGTAGCACCGGACAATTTTCCGAAAAATCGGAAGGAGCTAAGGTATCTAACTCCCTCATGGTTTTAGGATACGAAAACCGGTTGGCTTTGTCAAATGGTTTTCAGTTAGCTCCTTCCCAACGCGGTAATGTTTCCGCAAAGGAGAGAGCGAATGATTAAGTTTTTAATGTTATTAAAATTAATCATTGAGGCCATTATCGTTTTATTACGCTAAGGCAGGAAGCGGCAGAGTTAGTCTCTGCCGTTTTCTGTGTTTGTTTTTATTCTGTCAATTCATCTTCCGCCTCACTTTCCGTCGCTTCCGCCGGATACGGGTACAAGGTTTTGATTTCCAGGACTTTGGCCGCCCGTTCTGCGATTAAAGACGCTATCTTTTCTTCGTCCGGTTCCGTTTCGTCCCGCAGCCGCTGAATCTGAGCGGTGATCGGATCGATTTCAACCAGATAGGCCGCCGCTCTTTTGGACGATTGCTCTTCTTTCGTCGGCACGGGAATGTCTAGAGTAAGAAGAAATTCTCCGTCATAATGAACATAATCAGTCACATTATGATCATCATCTTCCTCTTTTTTGTCAAAGTTCATTAAAGGAAAATAATCATCTTCATTCACCGCTATTATTTTATTATCTTTTAACGCTTTAAACATTTAATTTTCTCCCTTGGAATAAATGAATTTAAAATAACGTGTGGCACCGCCTGCTCCATACGTAACAGTGAATGAATCTCCTCGAAATACAGGTATTGTTACAGAGGGTTCTTGACCAGTCGCTGTTGAAACACTCCTTGAAGAAATTTTGTTAGAGCTTTCAATCAAAACGGCTTGCCCGCCGGCTGTAGCTTCTTTTTTTAAAGCTACATACCCGTTAGCCGGAGCTGTATAGGTACTGCCGCTTGCTCCTAATGTTAAATCAATATATCTGTCTGAAGGCATGGACAGACCCGATAAATAGCTTTTGCCTATCTCTGAAAAGTTGCCCGCATTAATATCCGCTTTATTTGCCAACTGCTCCAACACGGCTCCCGCGTTTATCAAGCTTGCGTCCTGGACTGTATCTCCGACATAGTAGTAGAGGATACCGTTACCGACGGCAGGCACAAAAAATATATTTGACGATGCAGTAAGGTTCGTTGTGTCCCCACTCCAAGCATAAAGAAATTCCTGATTTGCTAGCGCGAATAAAGAAGTTCTTGTAGTGCGACTTGAGTCAGAAAAAGCTGATTCATAGTTATTTCCAGTCTCGCATACAAACGAGACTGCTGTGCTAGAGTTAATCAAAATATTATAAAAACCGTTTTTAGCTTTTACAATGCTGTGGACACCAGTATTAGTATCTAAAACTAAGGATTCTCGTGCATCACCCGGTAAACTCTCGCTTCCATCTAACAACGGCAATCTGAAAGTTTCATCACCCGTATTCACCACCCAGTCATAGTCCGTGAACGTATCGGTAGACAGAACGACCTTACCCCCATTAGCAGTGATTGTTTCGCCAATGTGAGCCAAAAGCCAATCATAACAATCAGGATATATGCTCCTTGCATTATACTGTCCGTTACTTGCTAACCAGCTTGCATTATCAGGAGCAACATCTGAATACATAGACTTGCCGAAGAAAAAGGGATTGTTCTCTTTGTATTCCCTAATGGCCGGCAGCTCTTCCTTCACCTCATTTGCCACCTGAATGTAATAGGGATATTGAATAGCTTCCTGCTGAACGAGTGCGCCGTCCTGGTAGGCGGAAGATGAATCGGAAGCGTCAATATCCATAGTAAACAAACGATTTCCGGCAGTTGTCCCAAAAATAGACGTTGATTTTTGTTCTGAAATTTTTACAGCGCCGCTTGCTTTTGCTTCGGCATCAGCTCCGGCAATCAGCGCGCCGTCAAGCTTTCCGGAAACATTCGGCAGGCTCTGGTTCTTAATAGTGTGACTTTACATTTATTTTTAAACCTAGCGGGATATAGTGTGATTTACGGGGATATAACGGAATGCAGTTTTTTCAAGGTATTATATTCGTAAGATTAATCGTATACTGCTTTTAAAATTGTCTAGCTATCTATAATAATTAGGCAATTTTATATTTCCCTGACTTTCTCTAATCTCTTTTTCTGTAAAAAAACCTAATAATTCACTTACATATAAATTCGTATCTTCAACATTCATCTTTATACAATATCTTTTTTCTTCTTTCACTTTTGTTAAAACATCTATGCGTTCTGCAATTGGATTTTCAATCGATTTTAAAGGAATTGTACTAAGATTATTGTCTCTCGTTGCTTTAAGATTATGCTTATTTAATACCTTCTTAAAGTAAGAACATAAAAATTTATAAAAAAAAGACGCTATTTTTTTAAATAATAGCATCATTTATAAAAAGAGAAATATGTGACATTAAATCCAGACAATTAAAAATAAATCTAAAATAATTTATAAAATTAATTATAATATCAATTTCCTACATTATATCCTCACAGTTTATAGTAAGAGGATATTTTGTAATCTTTGTATTTTTTGTTTTTATTCTTCCAAAATTTCCATGTAAAATGTAATTTTGAGCATCTTCTAACTCTGCGATCTTACCAGACAAACTTGTTTTATAATATTCCTCTTTCGACAATGATATAGCAGAACAAAGTTCGAAGATTGTATCTTTATAATTCCTTCTAAAGATTTTTAATTCTTTCTTTTCATTAGGAATTGAAAAATCTATTTTATAAAAATATATTAATGTATATACTACACTAATAAATTGTTCCATATATGCAAAAAAATTGTAAAAACAAAAAAATATTCTTGATTATACGCAGCTGGACTTATCTTTGTATTTTCAAAATTACAAATACAATTTAGAAATTCCAAACTTACTTTATAAAAAAATCACAATAAACAAACGGAACACTTATAATAGAACTATTTTTTAATACGAAATTCTGAACGCGCTAAATCATTATAATGATAATTTATCCTTACTCATAATATCCTCCAAAATAAATTTTGAAAGCAACTTTATGCCATAACCGATTTAAAATACATAAACAATACAAAAGCCCCCCAGCAATTTAATACAGTTGGGGTTTATAGATAGGATGCGGATTTTGGTTTAAATAGAGAGCCCTCCAACAGCTGTTAGAGGGCTTTAATAGGGTAATGAGATAGGAACGCCGCTCTTACGGGCATGAGTTAGTATTGCTAGAACCGGCAGCGACCTACTCTTCCGTGTCTTGAGACAAAGTACCATTGGCGTGACAGGGTTTCACTGTCGAGTTCGGGATGGGATCGAGTGTATCTCCTGTGCT
>JAFUTN010000005.1 GCA_017484225.1 Alphaproteobacteria bacterium | reverse complement strand
TTGTAAAAACTCATCAGGAAATTGTGTTAAAGCGGAAAGCTTAAGCTGCCCGTCAAACACAACGTCAAGATGCTACAAATCGGTTACAACGACAGAGGAAAACGGAAACTGCAGCAAGTCGTGCACATACACTGTGGCAAATAATCCGACTTGCGGAGCTAATGCTCACATAACTTACGGTTCTAACGGTTCATGCGGCTGTGCGTGCGATACCAATTACACCGGCGACGGATATACCTGCCGCAGATTGCAATGTTCGGACGGCGGATATTATACCTCAAGTCGGAATACGAGTTGTGATGCCAATGGTTACAAAGTTACCGGCTCACAAAAGATAACTTATGCCGGACTGGAATGTTGGACAGCCGGAACTTCAACAGCTTGTGCTTGCTCGGATGGTAATTATGAATCTTCCTGCTCAGCCGGATGTTCGGGTAATTCTGTTGTAAGTTGCACACCTAAAACCTACGGCGGTAAAACTTGCTATACTAAGTCAACAACAGCTTGCGACTCTAACCAAACCTGTAGCAACGGTCAGTGTGTGGATAATCAAGAAACTTGCCCGTCCGGTTCAATTGTTGTTGCAAGTGCTGATGGATCGTATTATACAAATCTTTCCAATGGACAAACATATACAGGTATTGGTGAGTGGTGCGGTAGTAACATCAGTGAAGTAAGTACAGGTACATCAAATCTAGGTCATGACTGTTATGGGTGTGAATACTCATACACAGTTTACCTCTATTACGAAGGATACGGACCTGCATATTATTCAACAGTTGAAGATTATACTTCTGATATCAAAATTTATACACATTGCATTTGTTATGATGACAATAATGGAGACAACACATATGATACATATGATACACATCATGATGAGAGAGATGTGGTGGCTATGCTTGGTCAAAATATTTGTCATGAAGTATGTGGAGGTAATATTTCTAATGGTAAACCGGGGTATAGCATACTAGGTACAGTAGCAAAAATAGAGGTACAATGTCCAAGCGGCGACAGCTTAACATTAACAAGAGATAAACAACAATCAGGCCAATGTTCGGATGGTGTAACAGTCAGTGCTGAGTTTTATTAACCAACCCCAGACTGAACAGTACCACAAACAGTGGAGTGTAAAAAAAAATCACGGCCGAGGTGGAATTATCCTCGGCTTTTTTGTTGAAAAAACTGCATTGACAATAAGTGGTTGATATAATATAAAAAAGCCGAAATAAATCGGTTAAAGAGGAATTATGAAGCACAACAAAGCAGATAATGTCAACGGTTGGTTGATTGTAGATAAGCCGAAAAATATGGGCTCAACGCAAGTGGTAGGTAAAACTCGCTACCTGATGCATGCCAACAAAAACGGTCATACCGGAACGCTGGACCCTTTTGCTACCGGTGTTTTGCCGATTGCTTTCGGTGAGGCAACAAAACTTGTGCCTTTTGTGACCGATGGCAATAAAGAATATGAGTTTGTGCTTAAGTTTGGTGAGCAAACAGTTACAGATGACACCGAAAGCGAAGTTGTTGCCACTTGCAATAAAATTCCGAGCGAGGCTGAAATTTTGGCGGCGATACCTGAATTTGTCGGAGAAATAACGCAGATTCCGTCGGCTTTTTCGGCCATAAAAATAAACGGGCAACAAGCTTATAAATTAGCGCGTAAAGGCGAAAATGTTGAGATTCCTCCGCGCAAAATAAAAATTTTTTCGCTTGAATTGCTGGAATATCACGGAAAAACGGCAAAATTCAGAGTAAAATGTTCAAAAGGAACTTATGTCAGAACACTCGGCAAAGATTTGGCATTAAGCTTAGGCTCGCTGGGACATTTAACCGAATTAAGGCGCACACAATGCGGAATTTTTTCACTTAAAGATAAAATTTTGCTGGAAAATTTAGAAAAAATAGAGTATGTAGAAGAACGACGAAAGTTTCTTCTTCCGACAGAGACTTCTCTGCGCGACATCGCGGAGATAGCCGTTTCGGAAGATGACGCAATCAAATTAAGCAAAGGACAATGCTTGTCAGTAAAGGGATATGATGTGAAAGCATCAGAAAGTTTGTCGGCGGCAATGTGTGATGATTGTTTGGTTGCATTGGTGCGGATTGATGATAAAAAAATATCACCGATTCGTGTGTTTAATTTAATGAAAGAAAAGGAAAAATAAAGATGTCGATTACTAGTGAAGTAAAAAAAGAAATAGTAGCAAAATACGGGACTTCTGCAACAGACACCGGTTCTCCGGAAGTTCAGATTGCAATTTGGACATATCGTATTAATGCTTTGATTGAACACTTTAATGTTCACAAAAAAGACTTACACTCTCGTTTAGGCTTGATGAAGATGGTTAGCCGCCGTCGTCACTTGCTTGACCACTTGAAGTCAACAAGCGAAGAAAGATATCAGGCAATCATTAAAAAGTTAGACTTGCGTAAGTAATGCAAAAATTTAAGGGTTGCGGTAAAAGGTTTTGCTGCAACCCTTGTAAAATCCTGACAAGGTGTCAGGTGAGGTTAAAAGATGTATAGAAAGGAAAGAATATATGATAGATTTTAAAGTATGCCGTAAGGAAATTTTTTGGGGCGGACGTAAATTGGTTTTGGAAACTGGTAAAGTTGCCAGACAAGCAACCGGAGCAGTTGTTGCTTCAATCGGAGGAACAAAAGTTGTTGCCACGGTTGTTGCCGCAAAAGAGCCTAAGGCAGATCAGGATTTCTTTCCGTTAACAGTTAACTATCAGGAAAAATACTATGCTTCCGGTAAAATTCCGGGAGGCTTTATAAAGCGTGAAGGGAAACCATCGGAGCGTGAAATTTTGATTTCTCGTTTGATTGATCGTCCTATTCGCCCGTTATTTCCTGACGCATTCAAGAATGAAGTGCAAATCATTTGCACGGTTGTATCTCATGACCAAAAACACGATTCAGATGTGTTGTCTATGGTTGCAACATCTGCAGCACTCGCAATTTCCGGAATTCCGTTTTTGGGACCGATTGGTGCTGCTCAAGTAGGGTATGTGGATGGTGAATATGTTTTGAATCCGACGATTGCCGAACGCGAAAAGTCGGAATTGGAATTAACTGTTGCCGGAACGAAAGAAGGCGTTTTAATGGTTGAATCCGAAGCAAACGAGCTTTCGGAAGAAGTAATGCTCGGTGCTGTTATGTTCGGTTTTGAGAGTTTTCAGCCGGTTATTGATGTTATTAATGAAATGGCAGCCGAAGCCGGCAAAGAAAAGTGGGAAACTCCTACATTTCCGGCGGAATATGATGCATTGTGCGAACGTATCAGTAAGGAATACGGCGCTCGCTATAATGAGGCATTTTCAATCACCGACAAATTGGAGCGCGGAACTGTTCTCGGCCAGTTAGCTGAAGAAGTAAAGGCCTCCATAGATCCGGAAAACGAAGTAGAAAATGCTTATGTCGGTGATGCCATAGAAGAAGTTATGCACCACACAATGCGCGAAAAGGTTTTGACAACAGGTCACCGTATTGACGGGCGTGACACCAAAACGGTTCGTCCGATTCAGTGTGAAGTAGGTTTGTTGCCGGAGGCACATGGTTCGGCATTGTTCACTCGCGGCGAAACGCAAGCTTTGGTGGCAACAACATTGGGAACTTCTGATGATGCTCAAATTGTTGACGGTTTGATGGCAGAATACAAGCAAGACTTTATGCTTTATTACAACTTCCCGCCGTTTTCGGTTGGCGAATGCGGACGTTTGGGAACACCGGGACGTCGTGAAATCGGACACGGAAAATTGGCATGGCGTGCCATTCATCCGATGATGCCTACGGACAAAGAAACATTTCCTTACACGGTAAGGGTTGTGTCCGATATTATGGAGTCAAACGGTTCATCTTCAATGGCCACGGTTTGCGGAACTTGCTTGTCTTTGATGGATGCCGGCGTTCCGATGAAAAAGCCGGTAGCCGGTATTGCGATGGGCTTGATTAAGGAAAACGACGGTCGTGTTGCTATTTTGACCGACATATTGGGAGATGAAGACCACCTTGGCGATATGGATTTCAAAGTTGCCGGAACAAAAGACGGTGTAACCGCTTTGCAGATGGATATTAAAATCACCTCCATCACCAAAGAGATTATGAAAAACGCTTTGGCACAGGCACATGAAGGACGTATTCATATTTTAGGTGAAATGGCAAAGGCAATAGCCGAGCCGCGTCCGGAAGTTTCGCCGAAGGCTCCCAGAATTTACACAATGATTGTTCCGGTAGATAAAATCCGTGAAATTATCGGTTCCGGCGGTAAGGTTATCAGAGACATTATTGAGCGCACGAACACCAAAATTGATATAACTGATGACGGTGTTGTTAAAATTGCCTCCAATAACAACGATAACTGCCAAAAGGCAATGGACATTATATCCGAGATTATCGCTGTTCCGGAAGAAGGGAAAATATATAAAGGAACAATAGTTCGGATTATGGACTTTGGCGCATTTGTTCGCTTTTTGGGACAAGCTGAAGGTTTGGTTCATATTTCCGAGATTAAGGATGAGCGAATTGCCTCTGTTTCTGATTTTTACAAAGAGGGTGATGAAATCTGGGTTAAATACACAGGTTCCGACAACCGCGGAAAAATGCGCTTAACCGCAAAGCACATTAATCAGGAAACAGGTCAGGAAGAAAAGTAAACTCCTTTGTTTTACGAAACGACCGCAGGGAGCGATTCCGGCGGTTGTTTTTTTATGCCTACGGAGAAAACGGGGTTAAAGGCAATAGAAACTATATAAGTGAGTCATACAAATCAACCCAGTTAGGATTAAATCCACACACTAAGTCTATTTTTTTCTGTTTTCTAAGAAGTTTGAGCTGTTTTTCTCTTGCTATTGCAGCAAGCTCATCTTCGCAATGTTCATAATATACCAACTTGTTTAAGTTATATTTTGCGGTAAAACCTTTGTGAATTTTGTTTTTATGTTCCCAAATCCGGCGCACCAGATTATTAGTAACGCCGATATATAGGGTGGTGTTATGCTGATTAGTCATTATATAAACATACATATCCTTCATAAGTTTTTGTTATATTTTAATAAGAAAAATGTCAAGAATTTTTTCCGCTGTCATCTTGAGGGGTTGAGCGATAAGCGAAATCCCCGTAAAGATCTTTTTCAGCAAGAAAGTGTTTGTTTTTATGCAGTGCATAACAATAAACTCCGTTCCTGAAACATGAGATCTTTACACCCACTCGCTATCGCTCGGGGTTCAAGATGACGGTATGGGTTCTTCCGCTCGGGGTTTAAGGAGATTGCGATGGTCGTTTCACTCCCTCGCAATGACGTTTCCTACCTTACGGTCATTCCGAGGAGCGTAGCGACGTGGGAATCTCCTGGGGAAAACGGGGTTCAAGATGACGGTATGGGTTCTTCCGCTCGGGGTTTAAGGAGATTGCGACGGTCGTTTCACTCCCTCGCAATGACACACCATACCTTATGGTCGTTTCACTCCCTCGCAATGACGTTTCCTACCTTACGGTCGTTTCACTCCCTCGCAATGACGTTTCCTACCTTACGGTCATTCCGAGGAGCGTAGCGACGTGGGAATCTCCGTAATGATGCTGCGGAGAGGGGAGGAAGACAAAAATTAAAGAATAATTAAAAATTAAAGGTTGACTCTTAGAGAAAAATATACTTATATATCGTCAGGTTATTTTATGTTCTACCCCCCCCCATAGGTTTTTTCTTGGGGGAAATGGATGTAAGATAATAAAAATCTTTTGATAATAACAATTTAGGGGGATTTCAAATATGAAATATTCTAAGACTGCCCTTGGTTTATTGAATGCACAGTATCGCAGTGTTTTGCGTAAGTGCTTTTTGATAAACGCGGGGCTTTTTGCTTTAGGCGCTATTGCAGCCACTCCGGCAAATGCTGAACAGATTTACACCGAAGATGTCTATGTAAATGGTGCTAAGCTTGTGGTAAATACTAGTAATGCTACGCAAGGCGTTATTATAGGTGGTAGCACTGGTGTATTAAATGTAGGGCCATCTGTAGATGACCCGACGTTCCAAGTGTCAGTGGATGGTAAGGTTAAAATGAATGATACCACCAAAAATAATTTCCTTACAGCGCTTGGTATTAGCGGAAGCGGTGAAGGTGTTTCCATTGAAGATGTTCGTAAAGAAGCCAATGGCGGCACAGCTACCGAAAGTACATTGAATACAATTATTGATGGTATTGCCGACCAATCTGCATCTGATGCAATTACAGCCGGACTTGAAACAGGCGGTTCTATTAAAGAAGCAATTAACAATGCTACATCAGATATGGCAACAAAGACATGGATTGGTGAGCAAGGTTACCAAAACGCAACACAAATTAGTGCAACTATTGCTGAAAAATTAGGCTCAAGTGATAGTGATGAATTTCCTGCTGATTTATCTATCGGTGATAGTGGAAATATTGAAACTATTTCTATTGGAAATCCAGGTATAGATAATTATACAACCGGTCTTTATATTGATACTGGTGAGAATGAACATGATGATGGTTCTTATACCGGTAGAGTTATTGCCGGATATAAGAGCGATATTGATGGCACTGATGTATATAGCGATAACGCAAACGGCACTTTCTTAGACTTAGATACCACAGGTGCTAAGATGGTGCTTAATACAGATAATGCTAGTGGAAATAAATCTGTAATCAGCGGTGATGCAAACGCTAAAACATTGGATATGTTTGTTAAAAAAGCAACAACAGATGATGGTTCAACTTGGGAAAATGTTGCCGGTGTTGGTATTAACGGAGATGATGGAACTGTTTCAATTTTAGGTAACACAACAGTTGACGGAACACTGAGTTCTGATAGCTTGACATTGCCGACTAGTGAAAATGGAACAGCAACATTAACAGGCGATAAAATCAATACTTATGATGGTTATGCAGAGACTATTGCCGGCAAAGCAGATAAAGCCACAACATTGACTGGTTATGGTATTACCGATGGTGCTAATACAGACCTGAGCAACATCACTGATGCAGGTAAGACTGTTATTAAAGATTTGGCTGATGGTCAAATTGACGCAGCTTTAGCGCAAGATGGTGCAATTACTGAGGCTATTTCAACAGCTAAAGATGAAGCAATCGAAGCTGCTAAAACCGATGCAACAAACAAAGGTAACCAAGCTATACTTATTGCGAAAAGATATACTGACGAAATGGCTACAAAGGCTTTGGATTTAGCAAAAGATTACACCAATACTTATTTAGAAGCAGGTGAAGAAGGTACATATAAGACTGTTGCTCAATCTGTTACTGATGGTATTTCTACAGCTTTGGCTGAAAATGGTGCTATTAAGAGCGCTATTGATACAGCTGTTGGTGCTGAAACTCAACGTGCAACTGCTGCTGAAGAAGCTTTGGATGGTCGTGTGGATACAGCTGAAGGCAATATCTCTGCTAATACACAAGAAATTGCTCGTGTAAATGGCGAATTGGTTAACACAAACGCTGCTTTGGGTGAAACCAATAAAAATCTTAGCAATTTGAACACTGCTGTTAAAAACGGCTTTGATTCTCTCAATACTGAAATTGGAAACACCAACACGAAGTTGAATGAAGAAGTTGCTCGCGCAACTGCTGCTGAACAAGCTTTGGACAAAGCTATCGGTGGTGTGGCTGAAGATTTGGGTAATGTTTCTAAATTTGCTCAAAGCACAACCGGTAACCTTTCTAACTCTAAACCGGGTGAAGGCGAAAATGCTACTGATGCGGCTACTGCTATTGCTAATATTGACGCAACAATGGGTCAAATTCACGGCTTGGCTTCTACCTTGTCTGAAGATGAAGGTAAAAATAACCTTGAACAAGGTTCAACTGTTAGCGGTCACTTGACAGCTTTAGCCGGTGCTATCGGTAACAGAAATGGTTTTGATGATGCAAATTATCTTGAGAATAACAAAGATATTGCTGAATCACTCTTGACTTTGGATGGTGCTTTAGGCGAAGTTGAAGATAGCTTGACCGATGGTTCGCTTGACGCTAAGTTCAAGAGTGTTCAAACAACCGGAAACACCGAAGTAGGTGGAGTTTTGGCTGTTCAAGGCCATTCTTGGTTGAATAATACTCATATTCTTGAGAATTTGGATGTTGCTAAAACCATTACCGCTGATGCAATCAAGGTTGACGGCAAAGATGTTGCAACTGAAGAATATGTTGATAACGCCGTAGCTGCTGAAGAAACTCGTGCAAAAGCTGCTGAACAAACATTGCAAGACAATATCGACGCTGAAGCAACAGCTCGCGAAGCAGCAATTGCTGCCGAAAGAGCTCATACTGATGAAAATATCGGTATTTTGAATGGCTTGATTTCTGCCGAAACAAACCGTGCAGCAAAAGTTGAGGGTGAACTCGGTACAGCTATCAATAAAGAAACCGCTCGCGCTCAAGATGTTGAGGGTCAGTTGAGTGAAGCTATCACAAATACTCGTTCTGAAATGACTGCCAATGTTTTGGCTTTGAATGGAATGATTACTAACGAAACAAACCGTGCAACTGCGGCTGAAGGTAAACTCGGTAGTGCTATCAATACCATCGGTACCGGAATCGGCGGTACGTTTGATGCTGAAGGTCAATTCACTCGTGATCAATTCACATCAACCAACAATATCGCTGCTGATGATGCCATTGTTGCCGCTATCAGCTCGCTTGATGCCGGCATGGGCAAAGTTTCCACAATTAATGTTGCAGGATATACTCCAACAACTGCCGGAAATGTTGTTGACGCTGTTAATCAGTTAAACGACAACTTCACAAACGGCACTGTTGCTGCTAAATTCGCAAGCGTTGAATCTACAGGACAGGCAAAAGTCGGCTCACTGAAAATCGGCGATACTGACTATGGTATTAGCGAAAGCGGTATTATCAGAGGTTCTGAATTCCACAACGCTAACGATTCGTTCTTTGTGACAACAGGTGGTGCAGTTACATCTACTAATGTTACTGCCAATGAATATCACAACAAAGATAATTCGTTCTTTGTAACTTCAGGCGGTGCATTGACTGCTTCTGAATATCACAACAAGGACAATTCGTTCTTTGTAACAACAGGTGGTGCAGTTACATCTACTAATGTTACTGCCAATGAATTCCACAACAAAGATAATTCATTCTTTGTAACTTCAGGTGGTGCATTGACTGCTTCCGAATATCACAACGCTAACAATTCGTTCTTTGTAACAACTACAGGTGATATTACAGCTCATGACGTTAACGCTACAGGCAATTTGAATGTTACCGGAACTTCTAACTTGAAAGACACCAACGTTGACGGTGACTTGGCTGTTACCGGCAAAGCAACATTCGGTGCTGCAGGTTCTCAAGTTGTTCTTAAAAACGGTGTTGTTACAGCTGACAAAGGCTTGGTTGTAAAAGAAGGCGGTGCTGATATTACCGGTGATTCTAAAGTTACAGGTAAGTTAGAAGTTACCGACGACTTCAAGGTTGGCGAAAAATTCAGCGTTACTGCTGCTGATGGCTCTATGAGTGCTGCTGGCGGCAACTTCACTGTTGATAAAAGCGGTGCAATCACTTCTAAGAGCTGGATGTCTGTTGCAGACGGCAACTTTAAGGTTAACTCAAGCGGTGGTTTAACAACAACAAGTTGGGCTTCTCTTGCAGACGGCAACTTTAAGGTTAACTCAAGCGGTGGTTTAACAACAACAAGTTGGGCTTCTCTTGCAGACGGCAAGATGACAGTTAACTCTGAAGGTGCTATTACTTCTAAGAGCTGGATGTCTGTTGCAGATGGTAAATTCACTGTAAATTCAAACGGTGATACTAAAGCTGCCGGAACTTTGACTGCTGATGGCGAATCTAAGTTTGTTAAAGATGGTGAAAATTATGTTTTGGATGTTAAATCTGATGCTGTTACCGCAAACAAAGTTATTGAAGCTAAAGAAGGCGTTAAGTTCGGCACAGACACAACAGCTATGACTTCGGTTGCTCGTGAAGCTATTGCTTCTAAAGCAAATGATGCTAACAACGCAATCGTTGCCAGTGCTGCAGCTGTTCAAGCTACTCGTGCCGCTATTGAAAACGACAACGCAGCAGTTTTGGGTGGTATCTATAAGATTGACGATACTGAAAAGACCGTTTCTTATGATGCAACTCAATTAGTTGGTGACGGCTTCAGTGCAGCTTCTGCAGGAACAACCGCAAACTTGACACAGTCTCTCAAAGACTATGCTGCTAATGTTGAAACCGCAACCGGCGGAACTTTCGCTGACACCGGTGTATGGACAGGCAGTTTGACAGCTCAGGTTGACGACGGCACAGGCACTATGACTGACAAACCTGTTGCTTACGGCACAATTACTGCTAACAACATTATGAGTGCTGTTGATCAGATTTATGCTAACATCGGAAATACCGCTGTTACCGGCACAAACGACAATGTTTTGTCTGCTAACACGATTAACCAAAACTTGGATCGTATTGATACCAATATCGGCGACATCAGAACATTTGCTAACAGCACAACAGGTAACTTGCACAACAGTGCTAACCCGACTGCTGCAACTGCTCCGAAAGATGTTGCTACGGCTATCAATAATATTGATGCTACTTTGGGCAAAATCCATGGTTTAGTTGCAAGTGCAGATGCTACAACCACAACAACCGGTGCTGCATACTATGGCAACTTGGCTGTCGGAACAACAGTTGAACAGCATATAGAAGCTGTTGACGCTGCTATCGGCGACAGAAGAGACCTTGGCTCAAAGAACGAAGCTATTAATGCAGGCACAAAAACTTCTGTTGCTGCCGGTATTAAAGCTGCCGGTGATGCCATCGGTGATATGGACTTCAGAGGATTGTCTTACGTTTCAGAAGGACAAGACTTGTCCGGTGCTGTTAAAAACTTGGATACAAGTTTGGCCAGAGTTGAAGGCGACTTGCGTGGCTTGAGACGTGACTTTGAACGCGGTATGGCTTCTATGGCTGCTATGTCTGCTTTGGTTCCTAACCCGAGAGCTTACGGCAACACTTCGTTGTCTGTCGGCACAGGTGCTTACAGCGGCCACACAGCTATGGCTGTCGGCGGTTTCCATTACCTCACAGACAACATTATGTTGAATGCCGGTGTGGCTTGGGGCAACTCTCATGATGCTTCTTACCGCTTAGGCTTGACATGGTCTTGGTAATTTGTAACTGATTACTTCAAAAAAGGGGAAGGAGTAAAGTCTTCTTCCCCGATTTTTTAGGAGAAATGATAATGGATACTAATACAAAAAGAGATAGATTACCGTTCTTTTTGAGCGGAATTGTGGCGGCTTTGGTGCTGTTTTTGGCATTTGTTCTGTATAACTTGACTTCTTTGCAAAAGCAAGTGCAACAGCAGCAAAATGCTATTGAAAATAACAGCAAAGTGTATGTCTACAGCTTGGAAGACCTTTTGCAAAAATTAAATGTTTTGGCCGAAAAACAAAAATTTGAAACCGAAATAATTAATCTTAATTCCGAACTTTTGGATGCGGAAAAGAAAATTAAATCGCTTAAAGATGCAAAAGTGAAAGCCGATTTTTCGGACGTTTATTTGAAAAACTTGCGGATGAAACGTGATGAGCTGGTTTTGGGATATGAAAACAAAATTAAAGCTTTGACCGATACAATTAATCAGGCTTTGTCCGAAGTTGCCGCCGAAAAATCCATCGGAGTTATCTTTGTGAAAAGTGCGGTGGCTCTCAACACGCCGGCAGTTGTTGATTTGACCGACGAAATTTATGCAAAAATAAAGTGATTTGACGAAAGTATATCCTTTTGTTGATGCCGGAAGTTGTTTGTTCTGGCATATTTTTATTGCCAAATATGTTTTGTTGTATTAAAACAAAATAAAACGAACTGTGAGGACTAAAAAAGTGGTAAAATTTAATGTTCCGGTATTTACGCCGAAATCGTTGGAATATGTGGCAGATGTTTTTGCCTCAAAACACGTTTCCGGTGATGGAAAATACACAAAATTATGCAATGAAAAATTAAAACAAAAATTGGGTTGCAAAGAAGCTATGCTTGTTCATTCGGGAACAGCCGCGCTTGAAATGGCGGCAATTCTGGCTGATTTGAAAGCCGGCGACGAGGTTATTATGCCGTCTTTTACTTTTTGCTCAACGGCCAATGCTTTTGTTTTGCAAGGGGCTGTGCCTGTTTTTGTTGATATCAGACCGGATACGCTTAATTTGGATGAACAAAAAATTGAAGCTGCAATAACGCCGAAAACAAAAGCGATTGTTCCGGTTCATTATGCCGGTGTGGCTTGTGAAATGGATACAATCAGACAAATTGCCGAAAAACACCGTTTGTTGGTGATTGAAGATGCCGCACAGGCTTATGATGCTTTTTATAAAGGTAAACCACTCGGAACATTGGGTGATATCGGATGCTTTTCTTTTCATGAAACAAAAAATATTATGGCCGGTGAGGGCGGTTTGTTTGTTACAAATAATCCTCAGTTTGCCGAGCGTGCCGAAATCATTAGAGAAAAAGGCACAAACCGAAGCAAATTTTTCCGCGGACAGGTAGATAAATATACATGGGTGGACAAAGGCTCATCTTATTTGCCGAGTGAGATTGTTGCCGCTTATCTTTACTCGGTTTTGGATATTTCCGACGATATTCAAAACAAACGCCGCCGGATTTGGCAACGCTATAATGATGCTTTTGCCGAAGCGGAAAAACAAGGCAAAATACGCCGTCCGATTATACCTGCCGAGTGTTCAAACAATGCTCACATGTTTTATTTGTTGTTTAATGATTTGGCAAACCGCACGGAGTTTATTGCCTATCTGAAGGAAAATGATGTGGCGGCTCCTTTCCATTATATTCCGCTCCATTCGGCACCGGCCGGCAAACAATTTTGCCGCACTCCTTATGATATGTCGGTGACGGACAAAGTTTCCGAAACATTGGTGCGTCTGCCGCTATATTATGATTTGACGGCAGATGAGCAAAATAAGGTAATTGAATTAAGCCTGAACTTTTTGGAGCGAAAATGAAAATACTTGAAATTGCTGATAATAATGTAAAAATTTTCGGTTGGACCATACTGAAAATCAAGTTTAAACGCGGTAAAACAAAATTTTATGTTCTTGGTTTGCCGATATTTACGATAAAAAACAAGTTTGATGCAATTCGTGAAGAATTTTCCGCGGAAAAAAGTTTTGATGACATAAAGTATGATGCAAAAATCAACGATATTGTGGCGGAATACAAAAATATGAAAACTTGCCGGCCAAATCCGAAACGTTTGGCATTTTTGGCAACCAAAGTATATGATGTCGGCGGACATACAAAATGGCTACGTGATATGCAAAGAACATTGGCGCCGCATTATGATGAAACATTGTTCCTGACCACATACAAAACATCTGTTAAGGCCGCGCCGCAAACATTGGATTACCTGAAAAAAATTTCAAAAATACAAATGTTTCACCAATTTTCGTGTTCGTTTGAAAAAAATATTCGTGAAATTTATGACAGTATAGTTGATTATGCCCCGAAAGCACTGTTTGTATTTATTCATCCGGATGACATAATCGGCACGGCCGTGATTGCGCTGATAAAACAGCATACCAAAATAAAAATATTTTTTGTGAACCATGCTACTCACCGTCCGGCATTGGCTTTGTCTTTTGCCGATTTGGTTTTGGAAGAAACGCCGAGTTCGGTTTATGTTACGCAAAATTTGCGCAAAGTTAAGCAGACACATATTGTCGGTTTGATTTCTAAAGCAGAAGAGGAAAACCCTCATTTTACGCGAGAAGAAATAGCCGCCGCCCGCAAAAATTTCGGCGTGCCGCAGGGCGCAATTTGCACAATGTCGGGAGCGGCAAGTTACAAGTTTTTTGATAAAGACGGTTCACGCTATTTTGAAATGATTGAAAAAATGCTGAAAGAACATCCGAATGTTTACCACATTGTATTTTCGGAATTTCAAGATAAAGAAAAAGAAATTTTGCATCAAATGTTTGATAATTCACCGGTTAAAGACAGGTTGCTGTTGCGGGAATATCAGCAAAATTACGAACTGGCTTTTAAGTGTGCCGATTTGTTTATTGACAGTTTTCCGATGTCGTCGGCCTTGGCTTTTATTGATTTGATGCGCTTAAAAGTGCCATACGTTGTGAAGATTAATACCGTTAATTCGGCTCTGTCTTTTCACGAATTTCAGGCAAAAGATTTTCCGTATATGTATGAAACGGTTGAACAGATGTATGCCGGTATTTGCGACTTACTTAAAAATGACAAAAAACGCTTGGCTATGGTTGAGAAAAATTATAGTCACTACATGGAAAAATACGAAATAAAAGCTGCCGAAAAAATTTTACAACGTGTGGTAAATTGTGATAATTTTGCTGAGTTGTATGATAATCCGGACAAAAATGCAAAGTATTCTCTGTGTTTTGATGATTGAAAATTTTGACAAATTTTTTCTTGTGCAATCAAAAAAAGTAATATATACTCACACAAAATCATAAGGTTATGAGGTGTGTATTTTTATTTCTGGTTGGAGTGTTGTTTTGCGCTTGCAAGGTGTCAGAACATGACTTGTTTGCGGATTATGATGTCATATCCGTGAAGAATTTTGAGCAGAGTCCTAAGCATAATGCCGAGCAAAAGGCTGCTAGAGATTCTGTATACTCTGGATTGTTTTTTGAGCATTTGATAATCACGATTGAAAGCAATTATGATGCAATTCTGGACTATGTTTATCCGGATAGTGTTGTTGCCAGACGTGGTGATGAATATTTTCTGGTCAACGTTTATACCGGAGAGGAAAGGCGTATCAGATGTGAAGAAAAGTCAGATAAAATAGTTTTTGAATAATTATGAAAAAGATTTTTTTATTGCTGCTCCTGTTAGGTATGGTGTCAGCAGTGTCGGCGACAGACATTAAATATGTCGCAATGCAAAAGTCAGGTTTTAACTTTGAGGTTGCTGCCGAGGATGCGGCAGAAATCAAAACGGCAAAGTGGTGTTACGTGTTCCGGCTTGAGTGTTCATCCAGTATCAATGGTGACAACTGTTGGTGTGGGATGTATAACGGTGAATATTATATCAGTTCTCCGGATTATACTCAAGAATATGTGGTGAACCCGAAAAGGGGTTTGACACGCGTGATCAATGCCACTCCTTCTTTTGAAGAAGGCGTTTGGGCCGAATATGGTGAAAGTCTGGCCAACTACAAAGTGAAGTATGTGTATGGCTATGATGACAACGAAAATGTTTTTGTTGTTATTTACGGCAAGTGAAAAAAGCACCGGTATTAAAACCGGTGCTTTAAATTTTGCACAATTCAGAACTAAAAGTCATTGACTTTTAGTCAACGAATTGATATAAATACCTTTGTCAAAGGAGAAATAAATGGTTACCAAACGTCAGGAAAATGCTCTTAAAACCAAGCAAAAACTGCTGGATACGGCTGCCGGTTTAATTCGTGAGGGCAATTTTTATGATTTCAATATAGAAGATATAACTAAGGCTTGCGGATGTGCAAAAGGCACATTTTATACCTATTTTAAAAACAAAGAAGAACTCAGTGATGAAGTATGTCGGCACTTGTTTAATCAAATAGCGGATCGTATGCAGCAAATGAAAAACAAAAGTTTTGTGGAACGGCTGCAACATTATTTTGAAAGTTTTATGGTAGAAGTTGAACGCTATGGCATAAATATCTGCCGTGAATGGATAAGAAATGTGATAGATCCGAAAACCTCGTCTGCCGGTTGGGATAATTCCAAGTGGCAGTTTGATGTTGATATGCTGAATAAAATTTTATCCGAAGCGATAGTTGCCGGAGAGCTGAAAAATGATGTTTCCGTTGAGCTTTTAGCGCATATCATTATTTGTGAACTTTACGGAATGATGACGTGTTGGTGTATGTCTGACGGTGTGTTTGAGCCGAAAGACTGGACCGAAAAATTTTTTGATATGCAAGTTAAACCGATACTGAATAATTATTTAACCGAAGGAGAAAACAGATGCAATATGTAAAGTTAGGTAACACCGGTGTTGATGTCTCAAGAATATGCTTGGGCTGTATGAGTTTTGGCAAGCCGGGCAGTCAAAACGGCGTTTTTCCGTGGGCAAAAGATTATGATGATGCCAAACCGATTTTCAAAAAAGCCATTGACTTAGGTATAAATTATTTTGATACGGCAAATGTGTATCAAATGGGAACATCGGAAGAAATTACCGGTCGTTTGATTAAAGATTTCGGACTTAATCGTGATGAGATTGTGGTGGCAACCAAAGTGCATTTTGATATGCGCCCCGGCCGTCCGAATGGCGGCGGTTCCAGCCGTAAAAACATTATGGCGGAAATTGACCACAGCTTAAAGCGTTTGGGGCTGGATTATGTTGATTTGTATCAAATTCATCGTCTTGACCACAATACACCGATGGAAGAAATTATGGAAGCGCTGCATGATGTTGTTAAAGCAGGCAAAGCACGCTATATAGGTGCTTCTACCATGTTTGCGTGGGAATTTGAGCGCTTAAACAATATCGCCGAACAACATAATTGGACGAAGTTTGTTTCCATGCAAAATCAATATAATTTGATTTATCGTG
>JAFUTN010000055.1 GCA_017484225.1 Alphaproteobacteria bacterium | reverse complement strand
CCAGGGCTATCCATAACTTCCATAAAATTTTCAATCTTTTCGCGATCTAATAACCAACCGGCATTAATACGTTCACCGTTTCTGAAAAAATAATTGCGATTATCATCAAATCTTGCACGTTTAATACTATGCTTTTTATCATCTTCAGTAACGCAGTTTTCATTTATATCTTGTATAACTTTTGAAACAATCGCCATATGATATAGTTCTTTAAGCGGTCTCCCCCTTTTGAAATGATCTTTATTATCATGCATATATTCGCACATTTCTTTAGCCGCTTTGAAAATCGGTAATAAACTGTCAGAACAGTCTTTATATGCTTCATCCACTTTAAGTGTAATCATATTTTTTGCCGCGTAAGCATAAAACTCATCGCGTGACTTAAATTCAGGCATAGTTTTTTCGCGCAATTGCTTTAACTTATCGCTATTATCAGCCATTATTGTTCTCCTTTTTAATTCCTCTTTTTTCTTTTTTACACTATTTTGTTGTCTAAAATCAAGAGGAATAAATGTTTTTATTTTTCAGACTTTTTTTCACGCAGATTCCATAAAATCGCATGTATTGCAGCATTTCTATCGTTGTTGCTTTGGTGTGATATTAAAAGATTATCTTCTTGATTTTCTTGCTTTCTTTTTTTATCAGGAATAACATAATTGATACCTAGCGGATTGCTTGCCATAGACATTCTTTCCAGATTGAGATACCTGCATATCATGGCGTCGATTCCTAAACCAAAACTTATTGTTTTTGGCAATCCCCATTTGAAATAAGGCATTTCATTTACATTGTCTAAATTGTTGTGTCTTTTTTGTATTTGCAGAGCTTCGGTTACTTTTTCATAATCTGTTTCGTCAACATATCCGTGAGCGGTTAAACTTCCTTTTAAATACCACCTGGTTTCTGTTCTTAAGCCATTTTTATCCGGTGCAATAAATGGATTATCCACAGGAACATTAACCAGTATGGTGTTTTGAAATTCCGGAATTCTGCGTTGATAAGTTATTCCCATTTTCGGTAAATCGTTGTAGTTTATAATTTCCGGAATTGCGGGTATGTCTGTTTCAAACTGATATTTTTTGCTTAAATTATCAATTATCCTGCTTGTTTTTGTGATAAAGGACAACAGTTTTTGTTTAGAATAAGTCAGAGAAACAAATTCAAGCGTGCACATTTCCGGAACATGACGGGCATCAGGATTTTTATTGTAAAAAACATTATCTAAAGAGTAAACGGATTTCAGCAAAATGGCGGCAGTTTGTTTAAGTTGATTTTCCGGTGTAATCCGTAGGTAAAACGGTCTTTCGCTGTATCTTCCCTGAGTTTGAAACGGAGGAATTGCCGAAGCTGTTCTTTCGGGTTCTAAGACTTTGCAAGGCGTATTTTCAAAACCGTCTTTTTCCAGAAGAGAAGTTATTTTCTGTATGAGTTCTTGTTTCAGTTTATAGACATTTATTTGTCTTCCGGCGTTACGTGCGTTGCTTTGAGCATATCTTTCATGGTTTTTTGTGCTTTCGGGCATATTTTTAGCTTCATCCCACTCAAAACATTTGCTGATCCAAAATACACGATTTATTTTTAGGATTTCTTCTTTATGATTGTTTTGCGATAGGCTACAAGAAGCGGAAATGCAATCTCCTTTTTTGAAAGATTTTTCCGAAAACATTTTTTTATCAAAAACAACTTGTTGCCTAACACCATCACTAGTGTAGGTGTCAGCAAAAACAACTTCCTTATGCTTTCTAATGCTTAATATTCGAAAAATTTTCTTCATTTATTTTGCCTCTCAAGGTATTTGCATAACTTTACGGTCAGGACGGCAAGAAATTATGCCAATATGTTCATCCTGAAAAATAAGTGCGGTGCAGTCATCCATACTCCACCCGCAGATGCTTTTCTCTTTCAGTTTGCTCTTTATTCTATCTTTTTCATCAGAAGATAGCCAATCATAATGAGGTACCCCGAAGCCCTTAATAAAACCTAATCCATTGACTAGTTCAAGTTGTTCAATATTTTCTATATCATCCATATTATCATAATATTCAAACCAACAAATTGCCCCTGCGGATATTCCTGATAAAACAATTCCTTTTTGATAAGCTTCATATAGCATTTTATCAACACCTTTGGCTCGCCAAATTTTCAGCATAGCTGTTGTGTCTCCGCCTCCTACATAAATGATATCGCTGGAAAATATTTTGTGCCTTATTTCTATTTCAGAAATATTTTCCTCTATCAAATTAAGAGGTTCCACAGATTTACAACCAAGACGCTTTTGGAAATATTCTTTAATAACATCTAAATAAGTTTTCTTGTCGTTTGATGCAGTGCCGATAAACAGCATTTTCGGGTGTTTTTTACCGGAAGCAGAAATAATAAAGTTGTCAATTATTGTTGTTTCAATCTCTGTTTTGCAGAAAGTTCCGTCAGGTAATTGCTTTATTCTACCAATCTCGCCGCCTCCTACGGCAATTATTGTTTTTTTTATTTTTTTCATTTTTGATTTCCCTTCAGAGCATTCATTATTCTGCCATAAGCATACAAATGTTGCTTTTCATAAGCAGATATATGCTTTTTTACTTGTTCCGCACGCTCTACAACAGAACCGCTGACTAAGTGGTAATTTATCCGGTGTTCATGCAAAAAATTTACGATTTCTTCATGTAAAAAGTCTTTTGTTCCGCAATCGCCGCGCATTACACTGTCATCAAAGGCAATGTGGTTATCACATAAAAAAACAATATCCTGTGTTCTATAAAAATCCAAAGCCATTTTTTTAAGGAGAGGAAAATCGCGTCCGAAAGAATACTTGTTACCCAAATAAAATATAAGTGGACCGCTGTCTACAAATAAGTATCTTTTAGCCTCAGCTTCTTTTGCAGATATATCTTTTTGTTGCAAATCTAAAGCTTCAATAAACACATCATTGGTGATTTGAGAAATTCCGATTTTTCTCTTTATCATAACATCACGCATACGTTCTAAAGCACATGGTTCGTTATAGATGTCAGAACAATATTTGCAAAGGGTGGATTTTCCTGTGCTTGATGCTCCGGAAAAATTTATTTTCAGCACTTTTTTCATATATTAGATTTCCTCTTTCCGACTGAGTTTTATACAGGACTTATTAAAGAAACAGCCATTTTTACCTCTTTTTTCTTTTTATACTATTTTTGTCAAAAGTCAAGAAAAATCACACCTAACTGTTTACGCGTTGGCCGTTTAGCACCGCATTCATCATATTACGCTCGGTTGCATCTAAGGCCATAAAAAGATTGACAATCAGATTTTTTAATGCCGTGTTTCCTTCCAAAGGTGGTCGTGAACCGCATTTTTTGACATAAACTCATAATTTAGGTCATAATAATCTATTTTGAAGAATATCTTATTGCATTTATAATCAAAACTTCCACTTATTTTGAAAATAAAAATTATTTAAATCTCTTAAAAAAAATATTGATTTTTATATCAACTTACAATACCATTCAGAAAAAAGTTTTCCGGAGGTAATAATGAAAAAATATTTAATCGCAATTTTTGTTTTTTGTGTTGCTTTTAATGCTTCGGCAGCAACGTCCGAAATTTTGCAAAAATCACAAAATTCATGGAATAACACACCGATAAAACAAATGAATTTGACTGAACCGGAAGTAACGGTTGTCCGTATTCAAATTCCGAAAGGAGAAAAACTTCCTTTACATCAGCATCCTATTTTGAACGTAGGTTACTTAACTAAAGGCGAATTAACCGTTCATACCGAGACCGGTGATGTTTTAGTCTTAAAAGCCGGCGAACCGATTGTTGAAGTTATTGATACATGGCATTACGGAGAAAGCACCGGTGATGAAGATGCTGAAATTGTTGTGGTTTATGTCGGCAATAAAGGCGACACTTTTACACTAACCAAAGAGTAATAGTGCCATAAAATTTGCATAATCAGCGCAAATTCTAAACCCGCTCAGCCATAAGGTTAAGCGGGTTTCTATTATCTTTTTTATTCTTTTTATCTTTATTTCAAAACCTTTTGGCTTCCGATTGTCCAAACGTGTTTTTCATACGCCTTTTGCGGCTTGTTTTGTGCCATAAGCACCGCTGCGAGCAAAGTAAAACCGAATATTTTCATTTTATCACCGCAAATATTATAAGCTTGCCTTCAAAATGCTGACAACTTCTTCTCTGGTCAGCACCTTATAGCCGCCGGTTAAAATAAATGTGCTGTCGGCAATACCCTCTATCATATCAGGTGTTACACCGAGTTCGGATATATTCATAGCCAAACCGATTTTTTTCATCCAATTTTCCATGGCGGCAAGACCTTCATTTGCCACTTGCTCGTCAGATTTACCTTTTGCATCAACACCCCATACTTCGGTCGCAAAACGCTTAAACTTTGCCAATCCGTAAGGCATAATGTGTTTATAATAAGGTAGCGATACCGCAGCAAGTGTCATACCGTGAGTTGCATCAGTGTATGCTCCAACTGCCTGTCCGAGCATATGCACCATCCAATCAGTTGTTTTTCCTTTGGCAATCAAAGTATTCAAAGCCCAAGTTGCACTCCACATAATATTAGAGCGCGCTTCATAATCTTCAGGATTTTCAACCGCAATTAAAGAGGAGTGAACAACCGACTTCATCAGTGCTTCGGCCAAATAATCGCTGGTATTGTCATCAAATCCGGAAAAATATTGTTCGCAAATGTGATTAAATATGTCATAAATTCCGGCAACCATTTGTCTTTTCGGCAATGAAAAAGTAAATTTCGGGTTCAAAATAGAAAATTTAGGCATTACTTCTTCACCGAAAACGTGACCGATTTTTTGGTTTGTATTATGGTTAGAAATTACTGCGCCGCCATTCATTTCCGAACCGGTTCCGGCCATTGTTAAGATACATCCCACCGGCAAAATTTCACATGCAGGCTCTTCAAAACGGATAAAATATTTTTGCCACGGATCATCATCACAATTAACGGAAACCGACACGGCTTTGGCATAATCACAACAAGAACCGCCGCCAACGGCAAGCAGCAAATCCACATTATTTTCTCTGGCAATTTTAACACCTTCATTAAGCTTTTCAACCGTCGGATTAGGCATAACACCGGCATCTTCAATAATATTTTTGCCGTTTGCTTTCAAAATACCGACAACGGCATCATAAATTCCGTTTTTCTTTATTGAGCCACCGCCGTATATCAGTTGCACATTTTTGCCGTATTTAGGCAATTCATCATTCAAATATTTCAAAGAATCATCACCAAAATATAATTTTGTGGCATTGCAATAGCTGAAATTTCCTAACATATTCATCCTCCTGATTATTAAAACATTCATTTAAAATATTTTCCGTAGTTTACCTTTTTGCAACAAGAAATTTTAAATTTTCCCAAAAAAATTTATCTTTTGTGTTGCCTTCTTTCACTATTTAATGTATAACCTCCCTTATCAAATTTACATGATTAATCAAAACTGCGTCAGGAGAGCAAAATGTTTAAATATTATCTGTATCGTGTTTTAAGATTTTTCCGTCTGCTTTCAAAGAAAAAATACAAAAAGAAAACAGCTAAATACACAAAAGAATACAAAATATTGGCGCGCTCAAAACTGTTTGACGCAAAATGGTATCTGAAACATAATCCGGATGTGAAAAAGGCTAAAGCAGATCCGATAATGCACTATCTGAAATCCGGATGGAAGGAAGAAGGCAGAAAATGTTCTCCTTATTTTAACGGTGAGTTATATCTCAAGATGTATCCTGATGTTTCGGAAGCAAACATTAATCCTCTTGTGCATTGGGAGATGTGCGGTAAAAAAGAAAACCGCTATGCCGAAATAAGGAAAAAAGGTCTTTTCGGCAAAATACATTCAATACTTTTGTATCCGATGACGGTTTATGAGGAATACCAAATTTTGTCTGCTAATGTAAAAAGAAACAAATAAGAGCTATTGCAATGTCCGTTGCCGTTTCAGTTGTTGTTCCGATATATAATCGCGCCTCGGTGCTGCCGAAGTGCCTGAACAGTTTGTGTGCGCAAACACTGAAAAATGCGGAATTTATATGTATTAACGACGGTTCAACAGATAATTCGCTTAATATTCTTGAGAGTTACACTCTTAAGGATGCCCGTTTTAAAATTATAAACAAAGCCAGCACCGGTGCCGGAGACAGCAGGAATAAAGGAATTGAGCAGGCTCAAGGCGAATATATCGGTTTTGTGGATTCAGATGATTGGGTTGATGCCGATTATTTTGAAAAATTATATCTTCATGCCAAAAAGAAAAACGCCGATATCTGCTGCGCACTGGACAGAATAGATGTTTATGAAAACAGCGAAGTTATTACCTCCACTCCGTTACATAAAGATTTTGATTTTATGAAAAAGCAATTAGCTTTAACCGCTCCGCACACGGTGCAAAAAATATTTAAGAAAGAATTTTTAACTCGCTATTGTTTAAAATATGCCGAAACGGCACGAAACGAAGATATTGCGTTTGCCGTTCCGGCAATATTGCTGGCTAAAAATTTTTCTTTTGTCAGTGATGTTTATTATCATTATCACATTAGCATGAGTTCCGTAAGCCATAGCGATATTAAACCGAAAGATTGCGAAGAACTGGCATCTGTTTTCAAACAGATTACGTCTTTTAATTATGGCGATAACAAATCAGCGCGAGATATTATCAGCGCGCGTATGCAATGTGATATTCAATATTATTTGAGCCGTATTCCGTTTAAGAGCAAAATCAAATTATTTGCAGCTTTTATCCGGACTTTTCCAAATTTTAAATGGTATGGCGAAAATCAATGTGCTTACATTATGGCAAGGATATTTAAAGGGTAAAAAAAATGAAAAAGACTACAACCAATAAAGCGAAAATCATTAAAGTTAAAAATGCCGAAGGTGATTTGGATACACAAGCTGAAGTAGTGATTCGGAATCAAATTGACTATACTCCGAAAGTAAGTGTAATTATTCCGGTCTATAATGTAGAAAAATATCTAAAAAAATGTTTAGACAGCGTTGTTAATCAGACACTGAAAGAAATTGAAATTATTTGCGTTGACGACGGCTCAACGGATAATTCTCTGAAAATTCTTAAACAATATGCCAAAAAAGATAAAAGAATTACGGTGATAAAACAAAAAAACGGAGGATTGTCCGCTGCAAGAAATACCGGTTTAAATAAATGCACCGCAGAATTGGTATATTTTATTGACTCAGATGATTATGCTTCAAATGATGCTCTTAGAATATTATACACTTTATTAAAAAAAGATCATTCAGATGTAAGTATCGGCGGCGTGAAATGTTTTGGAAATATTGATAATAAACTCATTATGGAAAAACAAAATTTTTTCAACAGATATGCTAAATCAGGAAAGTACTTTATTGATGTTGATGTTAGAAAAAATATTGTATCCACCGCATGGAATAAACTTTATAAAATGTCCGTTATTAAGCAATTTAACCTTCGTTTTCCAGAAGGTTTGGTTCATGAAGACGAATATTGGCTGTGGGCATATATGATACATTGCCGCACATATTCTGTTACGGAAGAAATACTCTACTATTATTTGCAACGTGATAATTCCATAATAGGAACAAAAGACTTTTCCGGAAAAGTTATGGATATTATAGATATTAATTGTTTAATTTATAACGAAATAAAAAAATACAAAGACATCAACCAATATAAACATATTTTAGCCTATATATTCAAAAATCAGGCAAGCGGTGCATTGGTAAACCTGCCGGAAAAATATTTTCTGCAGTATCTCGGGAAAATAAAAAATTATATAAAACTGAACCCGTCCCAAGATCTAATTAATTTTTATCAAAGGCAGACTTTAAAAATATTTGGAAGTAAAAAATCTTTAACTACAAAAATACAATTATTTTTGCATTATGTTGCTATTCCTTATGCAGGTTTTCCTTATTTTTTATGGAAAATAAGAAACCTTAATAATAAAAGGACCTCAAATACCAATGCAAAAGTTGTTGCTCAGAACGATATAAATTATGTTCCGAAGATAAGCGTAATTATTCCTGTTTATAACACAGAAAAATTTTTGCGTGAATGCTTAAACAGTGTGATTTGCCAAACATTAAAAGAAATTGAAATTATTTGCGTTGATGACGGCTCAACGGATGCTTCTCTGGAAATTCTAAAAAAGTATGCCAAAAAAGATAGAAGAATTACGGTGGTAAAACAACAAAACATGAAGCAGGGAGCTGCACGAAATAATGCCTTAAAGCTGGCACGCGGCAAATACGTATTGTTTGTAGATTCAGATGACTATATAAAATCGAATGCGGCCGAAAAAATTTACAATACAATGAAAAAAAATTCATTAGATATGCTTTCATTCATTATTGATAACTTTGATAACAAAACAAAAAAATTTCATAATGATCCTTATTACCAATTTAAATTTTTGCCCAAAGATTTTAATTATAAAAAATTTAATTGGCTTGATGCCGTAAATTTCCTGCATAGAATGCCGGAAACATGCGCTGTAACAAGTTATAGCAGAGAGTTTATTAATAGCAATAATCTGACATTTCCAGAAAAACTGTTTTTTGAAGACAATATTTTCTTTGCTAAGGCAGCAACTAAGGCAAAATTTATGGGAATTTTAAAAAAGATGCTTTATTGCCGACGCATTCATGATAAAAGCACCACTCAAACATGGGATAAAAGTTTCGGTGACCTATTAAAGGCTGATGACATAAGATTAACTTATTTAAAACAATTTAATTACAGATTATACACTGCTTTCAGAAAAAAATGTGTATCAGTGTGGAATCTAAGATATGAGCTTTGCTCTAAATCTTGTAAAGAAAAATATGCACCTACATTAGCAAAATTATTAAAGAAATATTCTAAAAATTGGGAATTGAAAGCCTATATTTGCTTTCCATACTACTGGTTTATGAGGAGAAAACTAAAAAAACATATGAACTGCTTAAATTCTTGTTCATATAGACTTATTACCAATACCAAAATTATACCTAACAAAATTGTTTTTAATAATTTTAACGGCAACGGCTACGGTTGCAGTCCGAAATATATAGCTGAAGAAATTATCAAACAAAACCTTCCCTACAAGCTGGTATGGCTGGTTGATGATGTAAAAAAGCGGAAAGCTGAATTCCCGGCAAAAATAAAATTAGTGCAATACTCGGTTGAAAATGCTATTAAAGAGTTTGCCAGCGCAAAAATTTGGATTAGTAACCAACGTATGCCAAAGCTGTATGAAAACGGATTATTTAAGAAAAAAAATCAATATTATATTCAAACATGGCACGGAGCTGCGCTTAAACAAATAGAAAAAGACGTTGAAAAAGAAAAAAAATGGTGGTGCAAATGGGCTAAAGTTGATTCTGAATACATTGATTATTTGTTAACTGCCGGAAAGCAAGAAAGTAAACTTTTCAAACATAATTTTTATTTCAAAAAAGAAATATCGGACAGAGGTTTGCCGAGAGATGTAATATTCTTTTATCCCGAAAGTGCTAAAAACAAAATAAGAGAAAATGTGTATGAAAAATTAGACATTTTGCCACAAAAGCACATAGTTCTGTATGCCCCGACATTTAGAGATGACGGAAGAACAGATGCTTATAACCTAGATTGCAAAAAAGTATTAAAAAGCCTGAAAAGCAAGTTTAGTAATGATTATACTCTTTTAGTGAGACTTCATCCGAACGTAAATCAAAAGGCAGAATCATTATTTGATTTCGGCAAGGATATTATTGATGTGACTTTTTACCCTGACATACAAGAATTATTGTTATGCACTGACACATTAATTACTGATTATTCCAGCTGTATGTTTGACTTTATGTTGACAGGAAACAGCGTATTTTTATATATGCCTGATGTGGAAGAGTATAAAAAAGAACGTAATTTTTATATTGATTTCTCCGATTTACCGTTTCCAATAGCAACAGATAATGATGGTTTGGCACAAAACATTAAAACTTTTGACAGTGCTAACTACAAACTAGCATTAAGAGCATTTATCCAGAAAAGAGGCTATGCTCAAGGAAATGCTATAATTTCGGATGTATTGGATAAAATAAAAACTCACATAGGAAAATAAGCATGAAAAAGGTTATTACATACGGAACATTTGATTTATTACACAAGGGTCACCTTAATATTCTTAAAAAAGCTAAAGAATTAGGTGATTATTTGGTTGTCGGTATCACAAGTGAAAATTACGATATATCGCGAGGAAAACTCAATGTTTCACAATCGCTTATTGAAAGAATCGAAAACGTAAAATCAACAGGATTGGCTGATTTAATTATTGTTGAAGATTACGTCGGACAAAAAATCCATGACATTGAAAAATATAATATTGATACTTTTGTTATCGGATCAGATTGGGATGGAGAATTTGATTACTTGAAACCATATTGTAATGTTGTATATATTGAAAGAACAAAAGGTGTATCTTCAACCGAGTTACGAAACAAGAACAATAAAATACTAAATATAGGTATTGTCGGAAATGGCAGAATCGCAAAACGATTTATGCTGGAATCTCGTTATGTCAGCGGGATTACCGTGAATCACATATTTGGTAGAAATCCAGAATTTATCAAAGATTTTGCATCTCAATACAATCTTGATGATTACTACACCGATTATGACGAATTTTTATCAAATGTTGATGCGGTATACATTGCTCTTCCGCATACACTTCATTACGAATATGCAAAAAAAGCTTTATCAAAAGGAAAACACGTTCTTTGCGAGAAGCCTATGACTTTAGACCACAATCAAACAGCTGAATTATATGACATTGCTGAAGACAAAGGACTAATTATTCAAGAAGGAATAAAAACAGCATATTGTCCGTGTTTTGAAAAATTAGTAAGTATTGCAAAATCAGGTATAATAGGTGATATAAAAGATGTAAGTGCAACTTTTACTAAATTGGTAGAAGACAAAAGTTTAAGAGAGTATAACAAAAGTCTTGGTGGCGGGAGCTTAAATGAACTTGGAAGTTATCCGTTATTAATTATTGCTAAATTACTCGGCACAAACCCATACAGTGTTGAACACATAGCCTACAATGACGAAGAAACAGATGTAGATATTTATTCAAAAATTATTTTAAAATATCCAAGTGCCGTGGCTTCCGCCAATGTAGGAATTGGGGTGAAAAAAGATGGATGTTGCATAATATCAGGAACAAAGGGATATATTTACGTTCCTGCTCCTTGGTGGAAAACTGAATATTTTGAAATAAGGTTTGAAGATCTCAATAAAACAAAAAAGGTCTTTACAAGTTTTGAAGGAGATGGTTTAAGATATGAAATCGCAGATTTTTTAAGAGCCGTAAACTCTTGCACTAAAACTTATAAAATTAAGAAAGAAGAATCTGTATTTATTGGTAAAATACTTGACGGAACAATATAAGGAGATGTAAATGAAAATATTTAGAAAAGAGAAAAAGAAAAACGGCCGCAGGCACATCTTTTTTATGGGTATAAAAGTAGCAAGCTATAAAAAGAAATTAAAAGCAACCGCTTCCCCTGTAATAATAACAGAACCAAAAGCAGAAAAGAAAAAAACTACTTTTGAAATTTATGACTACTTAAAAAAATATAGCTATATTCTTGATAAAAATTTTAGTATTGAGGACAGTAAAGAATCAAATTATGTATGGCAATATTGGGGACAAGGAATAGAAAATGCTCCGGACATTGTAAAAAGATGCTTTGAGAGTGTAAATACCTATTGTTCGGATTCCAAAATAATAAGATTAACAGATGATACTGTAGAAAATTATATAGAACTCCCTTCTTTTATAAAAGAAAAAATGAAAAAAGGTATTATCAGTAAAACACATTTTTCTGATTATTTAAGAACATGCTTACTTGCCAAATACGGTGGAACATGGATAGATGCAACCGTATTATTAACAGATAAAATACCAAACAATATCTTAAATTCAGATTTTTTTGTTTTTAGACCAATTGCTTGGAGTGAATGCGGTTTTGTTCCTTCTATGCAGATGTTAAAATTGTTGGATAAAATACCGACATATTTAGGTTCTTTTTTGTGCTTATCAGTTTGGTTTATACACACAAAGACAAATAATCGGATTTTGCTCTACACCAAAGCTTTGTTGGAAGAATATTGGAAAAACGAGACAACACTGATTGACTATTTTATTTTTCATTATTTTATTACTTTGTGCGTTTTAAATGACAATGGATGTAAAAAAATTTATGAAACGATGCCAAATTTAGCCAACAGAAATCCACATTTATTACAAAATGTCTTATTAGATAAATATGACGAAATTCTGTTTTCAGAAATTAAAAAGTTATCATCTATACACAAATTAACTTATAAAAAAACAGATTCAAAAACATCTTTTATGTCTATGCTGTTGGCAAACAATTACAAAGCTTAAAAAAGCAGTATTACCAATAAATTTAAGGGCCGAAGGAAAACTCTCGGCCCTCTGTTTCGGTTTTGTTTATTGATTATGCCGGATTAAAATTTTTGCGCGGACTGCCGTTGATAATCATTACTTTTGTCATTTATTTTTTCTCCTTTGATTTAATTTTCTACCGTCTGAAAGACTTGCGTTTTTGCAAAAGTGATGCCACCGGAACATTATGTGCCTCCAATGCATAATCAAGAGCTGTTTTACCTTCCATATTATGCATATTAACATTTGCACCTTTTTCCAACAACAGTTGAATTATTTCAGAATTGTTTTTCACCACGGCAATCATTAAAGGTGTCCATCTTTCGGCATTTGTCGTATTCACATCAGCACCATGGTTAAGCAACATATCCAAAAGAGGCTTTTTATTTTGTGATACGGCCTCTATCAATAAGTTAAAACCTCGGTTATCTTTGGCATTTGCATCTGCTCCGTTTTCCAATAATGCCGTCAATGTTTCAAAATTATCCCCCTTACCGGCATACAGCAAAGCCGACCAACCTCCGTTATCTTTTGCATTAATATCGGCACCGTTATCTACCAGAGGTTTAATTGTTTGATGACAGTTGTTTCTGGCGGCATACATAATTGCCGTTTTTCCGCCGTTGTCATAAGCATTAATTTGCGCCCCATTTGCTACCAACACATCTATAATTTCCGGCGCGCAATTATTTTCCACCGCATACATCAAAACCGTCTTATTGTGAAAATCTCTTGCATTAAGATTTTCTCCGTTAAATGCGGCAATTTCTATTTCTTCCGGAGTAGTTCTTTTCCACCATTCTCTATCAAAAAAATGCACCTTCATATATTTTGTGAGTTTTTTAATGTAATCCGCTTGCTGTAAATCTCCGCTTTGTCTAATTTCCGCTATAACCGATTTTAAGGTAACCGCATTTCTCGCCAGCAAGGTTACTATCTTTTCGTTGGCTGATGTTGGATGTTTGATTAAATAATACCAAGATGATGTCGTATCGGCGCCGTTTTCTATCAAAACTCTCAATGTTTCTGCATTATTATTTTGCACCGCATATATCAGAGCCGTAGCGTTGTCATTGTCACAAGCATTTACTTCCGCACCATGTTCCAGCAAATATCTGGCCATTGACGGATTATTTCTTTTCACGGCATACATAAGTAACGTTGTGTTATTTTCGTCTTTTTCCGTGGCATCTGCTCCATTTTCCAGTAATATTCTGACCGTTTCGGCTCCTACCTTTTTCACGGCAAACATAATCATGGATACATCTCCACTATATTTTTCGTGTATATCGGAACCTTTTTTCAGCAAAACTTCAACCGTTTGCGAAAAATCCTTTGCCACGGCATACAACAACAGTGTTATGTTTTCAGAAAATCCTTCGCTGATATTTGCACCGCTGTCCAACAATAATTCGGTTATTGCCGCATTACCGTTTCTCACTGCATACATCAACGCTGTAATATTATTATTGTCTTTTATATTAGGATCAGCACCGTATTTAAGTAAAGACTTAACAACCGGTTCATTATTTTTTTCTGCCGCATACACTAATGCCGTGGTGCTGTCGTTATCTTTTATATTTACTTCGGCACCGCGTTCAAGAAGTATATCGGCAATTTTTGTTTCACTTTTAGTGGCACTATACATCAAAGCGGTTGCATTGTAATTATCTTTTGCATTAACATCTGCACCATGTTCCGCCAACATTCTTACGATATCTAAATTTTCACGCTTTACGGCATACATCAAAACCGTTGAGTTGTTTTTGTCTTTTGCGTTCACGTCTGCATTATGCTCAATCAATATCCGGGCGATATCGTAATTTTCCTTTTTAACGGCATACATCAAAACCGTTGTATCATTTTTATCCTTAGCATTAACATCTGCGCCATGTTCCAGCAGCAGCATAGATATATCCAATTCTCGTTTTGTCACGGCATACATCAGTGCCGTGGTGCTGTCATCATCTTTGATATTGATTTCCGCACCGTTTTGCACCAATGTTTCAGCTATTTTGGAATCACCTCTGGCGGCAGCATACATCAATGCGGTTTTGGAGTTAAAGCCTCTTGCGTTTACATCTGCACCTTTTGCAATCATCATATTTACGACTTCCAAGGTGCTCTTTTTAACAGCGTATATCAATGATGTTGTATTATTCAAGTCTTTGGCATTTACATCTGCTCCGTTTTGCAGCAAAAATTTTGCGGCACTTTCATTGTTATTTTCCAGCGCATACATCAATGCTGTTTTACCGTGATAACCGTCTGTATTAATGTCGGCACCGTTTCGGAGCAACAACTCCAATAACCTGAGATCGCACTTTGCAACGGCATACATCATGGCTGTTTTGGAAAGGCTGTCTTTTGCGTTAATATTTGCTCCGTTTTTAAGCAGTAATTCCGTTGTTTTAAAATCATTCTGCGTTGCAGCATACATTAATGCCGTTTTACCGTAAGAATCTGCAGATTCAACATCTGCACCACCGTCAATAAGAGCTTTAACCACATCAAATCCATTGTTTTCTATGGCATAAATTATATCAGATTTATTAACTTTAAGATGCTGATAATATTCTTCCTCTTCTTCCGAACCTGAATTTTCCGCATCGGCTAAATCATTTACAACATCTTCCTGCTCGCTGCTTTCCATACTATCCCCTTTTTTAACCTGTCTCAAATACCTCACTTTTATCTGAACACATGTTTCTATTGCTGTCAAGTTTTTTAGCTTGATTTGAAAAAAAATCCGGCTAATATAACCGTAATATTTATTTCAAGGATATTTTAAAATGAACAAATTTCTATCTTTACTCTTCATTGTATTTATCTCCGCCTGCGCAAATTTCGGCAGCTCCGAAGGAATCTATCTTATAAACTCCGAAGACGAACGATTGTATGTTGAGGTTGATGGTAAAGAAAATTCAAAAAACAATAAGTTGGTATTTATCCAACACGGTCTGGCATCAAATTTGCAGCATCAGGTTGTGCAAACCGCCAAAAAAGCCTTTATCAAAAACGGATATGTGGTTGTGACATTTGATGCGCGTCACTCATTAGGCAAAGACGACAACAATGTTGAAAAGGTCAGTCTCGCATCTTTTGAAGAAGATTTGCAAACTGTTACACAATGGGCCGAAAAACAAGATTTTTATCATGAGCCGTTTGCTTTAGTCGGTCACTCTCTCGGCGGTGCATCCGTATTGCAGTTTGCAGCCGATAATCCTCAAAAAGTTAATATTTTGGTTCCGGTTGCCCCTGTTATCAGCGGAAAACTTTGGGAACAATCTTGTATGAAAAATATGACTGATTTTTGTAAAGAATGGAAAAGCAACGGCTCTTATGAATATACAGATATGCAAAACGGCAAAACAGCCGTTATTCCGTATAGTGTAGTCAGCAGCAGTATGTCTTATAATGCAGAATTGCTTGCCCCGAAAATAAAAGCCGCTACCTTATTGGTTGCCGCAAACAACGATATTGTTATAGAGGCAAAACACGTAAAAAATTTGGCAAACCATACGGGAAACAGCACATCTTTTGCCGAAATTGCGGCAAGCGGACACAATTTTGAAACCATGCAAAACCAATCAGACTTGTATTATGTCATAAATTCTTTTTTGCACAGCTGTCTTTTTAAATAGAGAAAAAGGAGAATCTTAAAATTCTCCTTTTTTTAGTTATCTGATAAAATTGGTAAATACGATTTCTTCATCTTCAGGCAACGGAACACCGGCTTTTTTTCCGGCTTCCGAACATTTCAAATGCCAAGCAAAATTCCGTGCCAAAATACGCATATTTTGCAAACCTTCCAAGTCCTGCCGCACTTCATCAGGGTTGCGTCCATGCACCATATTCCAATATCTTCCGGAAATTACCGGCATTTCGGAAACGGTGAAATATTTGTTCAGTTGGTCCAATGTTGCCGTTGTTCCCGAACGACGAGCACTGGCAACGGCTGCCGCAGGTTTATGACGAAAAATATCGCCTTTTCCGCTCATAAAAGCGGCAAAAAATACTCTGTCCATAAATGACGTAATCGCCCCGCAAGCTGATGCATAATGCACAGGAGAACCAAAGATAAAGCCATCATAATTTGCCGCTTTTTCAATAAACTCATTAACACCGTCATCAATTACACAATGCCCTAATTTTGAACAAGCTCCGCAGCCACGACATCCGGAAATCGGATTAATTCCGATATGGTATATCTCCGCATCTATCCCTTCTTTGTTTAAGGTCCGGGCAATTTCTTCCAATGCCGTATTTGTGCAACCGTTTTTATGCGGTGAACCGTTAACAAGCAATACTTTCATTTTTATTTCCTTTCATTAATCCTCAGGTTTCCACTGTGTGAAACGTTGCTGTTGCGCCAAATTATCAGTAAAATAACGTTTGCCGTTATTCAGTGTGGCAATCTTTTCCATATCTTCAGCATTAAGCGAAAAATCAAAAATAGCAAAATTTTCTTTGATATGCTCAGGATTAGTGGTTTTTGGAAATACCGAATTGCCTTCTTCAATATGCCAACGCAAAATAATCTGGGCAACCGTTTTACCATACTTTTTGGCCAGTTCAACCAAAACCGGTTCATTTAAAAGTTTTGGATCTCCATGTCCGAGCGGATACCAACTTTCCAATACAGTTCCGTATTCAGCCATACGTTTTTTCAGTTCATGTTGCGGAAAATACGGATGACATTCTACCTGAATTGCCGCCGGCTTAATGGTTGCATGCGCCAAAAAATCTTCTAAATTTTCATTAAAATTACTGATTCCGATTGCTTTAACTTTACCTAAAGCAACTGCCTTCTCCATATCTTTCCACGCACCGTTATAATCGCCAACCTGTTGATGTAACAAAAGCAAATCAATATATTTTGTTTGCAATCTCTCCAACATTTTATCTATTGCCGGTAGGGTTTTACCCTCCCCGTATTCGCTCGGCCAAACTTTTGTGGTTATCCAAACTTCCTCACGTTTTAAGCCGCTTTGTTTCAATGCTTCACCCACACCGCGCTCATTTTGATAAGCATGAGCCGTGTCAATATGACGATACCCAGACTTAAACGCATTCAAACAGGCATCAATCGTTTCTTTTCCGTCCGGCACCAAAAATACACCTAAACCGAATTGCGGCATTTCAAGTCCGTTGTTGAGTTTCAAATATGTCTGTGTCATTATTTTTCTCCTTAAAATTTTAATTTTTCCAGCCATTTTACCACTTTTTCTTCAGCTTTTTCGCGCTCGTTTTGGGCAATATGTCCGTAAAGTTCAAAACCTTCCAGCATTTCAGCTCCGGTTACCGCTTTAATTTTGCTCGGAATTGTTGAAAGTCCGCTTCCCTCATGCGTAACAAACGGAGCAACCTTTTTAGCGCTCCAATCGTGCGCTTCCATAAACGTATATAATGCCATCGGCAAATCAGCCCACCAATTCGGAGTGCCTAAAAACACCGTATCATAATCGGCAAAATTTTCCACATCAGCCATAATTTCCGGTCTGGCTCCGGCCTTTTTTTCTTTTAACGCTATTTCCGTCAGCGGAGTATAGGATGTCGGATAATTATCGTTTTTCAGCCTAACCTCAAAAATATCGGCACCTGTTTTGTCCGCAATAATTTTCGCTAAAACAGCAGTATTTCCTTCGGCTATATTCCCTACGCCATACTGCTCGTGAGTCCTTGAGAAATAAACCACTAAATTTTTACTCATCTGTTTTCTCCTTATTTACCGTTAAAACGCACCTGTTTTGATATGCGGAACGTATGGTGCTTCCAAAGCCTTAATTTCTTCATCTGATAATTTAATATCCAAAGCTTTAACAGCTTCTTCCAAGTGTTTCGGCGAAGTTGAACCGACAATCGGTGCGGTTACATAAGGTTTGGAAAGCATCCAAGCCAAAGCATTCTGCGCCATAGAGTTGCCGTTCTTTTTAGACACTTCTTCCAAAGCGTCAACAACTTTTTTATCTTGCTCCGGCGTCGTCCAAACCATTGGTGATACATCATCAATTTTGGAACGTTCGGTTTGAGTTCCCCACGGACGAGTACATCTTCCACCGGCAAGCGGCGACCATGGCACAACGGCAATCTTGCGGTCTTGGCAAAGCGGCATCATTTCGCGCTCTTCTTCACGATATATCAAATTGTATTGATTTTG